>JAEORJ010000324.1 GCA_016840945.1 Candidatus Gerdarchaeota archaeon | reverse complement strand
TCGTATTTAGGACTGATGATACTATAACCGCGGATTCTGTAACAATGAATCCAACAATAAGATTTAATGCTTGGCGCTGGGAATTTATTTGTACAGCTTTAATAAGTTTATCTCAATATTATTTCTTCATAGAAGGATATACGACACTTGAATTTACTGAAGAATATATGATATATGATTTTGAATATCTATTTCTAGATGTTGTTAGATATCAAACCTATACTTTAGATGGTTATCCAGGTGTATCTAATGAAAATCAGATAATAATTGCTGATACAGCTCATCTACCAGTTTACAGTTGGTGGTATGTCACGTGGGATAACATAAATGGTGATTATTATTATCGTTATCCTTGGACAATAAGTTTGACATGGTGATTTGTCACCATTTTTTTCTTTTTTTTATAGTATCATATTGACTTACACCTTCTGTTTTAAAAATTAACTGTAAATTAAGATTTTAATATTGAGATATAAAAGAAATGGTTACATTATTTGCCTATAAGAAGAAAGAAGAAACCAAATTTGACTATGAAATTAGAAAAGCTGTTTTTGAGGTTCTCACAGAATTGGCAAGGAACAAAATAAATGTATTTTATGGATTATTCAAAATAGCTTAAAGTGCTCCTAATGAATATCAAATAGAAGCTGTAGATAGAATCTAGAATCTTTATCATGAAAAATCCTAAGATGAATTACTACTAATGGTAGTAGAAGAAGCTCAAAGACAAGGAGAAAAATCATTGCTCTATGAACTTTATGAACAACTTTCTGATATAGTATAAACTAATAAAGAATAAAAATTTATAAGTTTAATCTAAAAAATCTCTTAGGAGTAAGTTAGATTTTTATTCAATATAAATATGATATTTCATTATGAAGAAGAAAGAATCTGTTGAAGAATTTTATGATACTCACGCTAAAGATTATTCAAATTCTAATTTTCCTGAACGATATACAAATGCTCGTGCAGCTATGAGCTTTGCTGATGATATCACCTGGCATTTTATGGTAAAATATTTGCCAAAAGATAAGGATATAACTATCCTTGATGCCGGAGCAGGTGATGGATTTTGGGTTCAAAAATTTGTTGAATTAGGCTACAAAAATATTGTTTTAACAGATATTTCAAATGGCATGCTTGAACAAGCTAAAGAACGATTTGCACATCTAACACTTAAACACAATTTACAATTCATTAAATCTAATATAACCAATATGAAAGAAATTAGAAGTAATTGTTTTGATTATATTTATTCTCAATACGATCCTGTCTCCTATTGTTTGAAACCAAAAGAAGCTATCAAAGAACTTTCTCGAGTAGCTAAAAAAGGAGCATACATTATCACTTGTTTAGACACCAAATTCAGGAGGGTTCCAGAGCTTATTGAAGTTGGAGCTCTTCAAGAAGTAAAGGAGTTATTGGAAACAAATATTTCATATGACTTTGAACATCCTCAATATAATTTGACCTGGGAAGAATTGGGAAATATTATGAAGCAGCAGGGTTAGAAGTTATTGAAATTGTTGGTGCTCCAGTTTTTATGCATCAAGTAAAAGAAGAAATTTTGACAAAACTTGAAAGTGATCCTAAAATTAGAAATGAACTTTTAGAGATTGAGCTAAAATACTGTACCATTCCTTCTTTAGTCAATTTTGCTGGACATTTACAAATGATTGGTAGAAAATAAAAAAGAAACTCTTCATTTGTCAATTAGAAGAGGTTTAGTGACTAGATGGAAGTTTCATTACAAGGAATTCCACCAATACTATTTATTGCCCAAAGGGAATCAAAAAGATTTTTGGCATCTTCACTGAAATACAAGTATGGGCAAACAGATTCACCTTTGTACTTAATCATGAAATGAATATGACACCCCTCGCCATGGTTAAGTAGCTGACCAAGCACTTCCCCTGGTAAAACTATTTGATTTACATGAACCACTATTGCATTGCGTTGAATATCACCAAATGTCTCATTTGGTGCCCAAGATTCAAAAGCTATATCGAGAGTATAAACCCAATTAATAGTGAATTGTACACTTGTTTGCCATCGATCAGGATCGGTCGCATACATCCACGTTTTCATTCCAATTACCCGCACTTCGCATGGAGCAAGGATATTAACAGAAGCATTACAGCCAAAATCAATTCCATTGTGAAAATAAACCCAAGGCATATTGCCATACCCTTGAATGATATGGATTACAGCTGAGTTTTCTACAGGAAAAGCTAATACCGGAGCATCTCGTGACCAATCAGCTGGCCAAGACATCCACAAAAGAACTCCACCTATACCAGAACCAATAATTATTAGGGGAATGAATATTCCTAAAAGAATACGACCTTTACGAGACATATAGGAATGTTATAATTTTTTATTATTAAGATTTTTGAAATTAACACAAAAAATCTATCATGTTTTATTTGCATCTTAACATCTTTTCAATTCTTATTGATTAGATGATGAAAAAAAAAAATAAAATTAAACTAAAAAAGATTAACAAATTAAATGAAAGAACTAACTTTAAGTACGAAATTCTGGACTACTAATAAAATCAGTAATTTCTTTTTCAAAAGTAAATTGTATAATAGCGGCAACTAACCAAATAATGCAACCAACACCAGTAAATATGCATAAAAGAAAGAAAAGAATATTTAGTAATAAAGTATGTATTATATTTTACCTAAAGAGGCTAGCGATTTTTGGTTTTACTCTTTTGTTTTACTTTTTGCTTTTCTTTTTTGAATTATATAAATAATCCATAATGGTAAACTTATAACAGCTAAACCCCCAAATGTACCAAAGCATAGATAATAAGCATATGAAGGCCAAATATCACCTGTGAGGATGAAGCTTAATCCTATAAAAAGCATTGCACCTGCAATAGAAGTTAATATAACAGCCCAAAGTTCTATCCAATAAAAAAGTTGGTTCTTTTCATTGAGGTTATGAAGTGCTTTAATAAGATAAAAACAGATAATTCCGATAGGAAGGAGACCACCAAAAGTAGGGGTGAGAATATACAGTACATTTCCAAAAGTAGAAGCTAGTATGAAGAAAATATAGAAAATAATAACACCAGCTATTAAAACAATTACAATAAAGCTAATTATGAAACTAGCTATAATCTTTCTAACTTTGAGAGAATTGATAGGTTTTTCAAATTCATATTGTTCTTCCATAAAACCACTTTCTTGATTAATAATACACGAGTAGAATCTTCTACTACTACCTTTTCCTTAAATGCCTAATTTTTTAGGTGATTAATATTAATTATTTTAATTTAAAAAAGGTACTGATAAATTATAATTTAATAGAATTAAAGAAATAAACATAATATTATTACTAGTGGCTAAGAAATGAGGTCATTAATTTGAAATAATAAAAAAGTGATGAACAGATGACTACCTTTGTTCCTGGTTTAAAACTCAATAAACAATTCTATATTTCGATAATAAAACCGATTATTGAAAAGAATTTTCCAAAATTAAATTATTCAATTGCGAGAATAGGGTATGGTTCTGATGTGTTAGGTTATGATACTGAACGATCAATGGATCATGACTGGGGACCAAGACTTGAATTATTTTTGACAAAAGAAGATTATACTAACTATAAAGGTGAAATAAATACTACACTAGCAAAAGAGCTTCCGAAAAAATTCAAGGGATTTTCAACAAATTATGGAGAAGCTGATGAGAAAGGTGTCAGAGTATTAGCTAATGCCAATGAAGAAGCTATTAATCATCGAATTGAAATTCATACAATTGAATCATTTTTCAATAGTTTTCTCGGGAAAAATCCTTTTGAAGAATTATCTGAAATTGATTGGTTAAAATTTCCCGAACAACGTTTGCTTGCTATTACAAGTGGTACCGTTTTTCACGATGGTTTGCATGTTTTAGAAAATGCTCGAGAGAGATTCAAATATTATCCCCAAAATGTTTGGTTATATATATTAAAAACACAATGGTCAATATTAGCAGAAGAGCATCCTTTTCTTGGCAGAACTGCTGAGATTGGTGATGATATTGGTTTGCAACTTCTAATAAGCAATCAAATAAAGAAATTAATGAAATTATGTTTTCTTTTAGAAAAAAGATATG
>JAEORJ010000323.1 GCA_016840945.1 Candidatus Gerdarchaeota archaeon | reverse complement strand
TCACCTAAATCATCTTCTATTCCAATAAACTCCTCTTGATCCAATATTTCAGAACCACCTTTTGGTTTGATAAGATACATTAATTCAACACCATAAAAATACCTACCCCCGAATTCTCCGGAATTTTCAATAACAAATAATAACCTTTCAGTTTCAATCTGTAAACCAATTTCCTCTTTTAATTCACGAATCAATGCTTTGTCAGATGCTTCAAAAGGTTTTGGAGACCCCCCTGGAAGAACCCAGAATTTAACTAAAGGATCACTCTGGAGTAATATTTTTCCATTTCTAATTAGTACTCCCCCTACTCTATACCCCAAGGTGACTTCTTTTTTCACTTGATTTGACATTTAATCATCTCTAATTTTTGATTTTCAAAATACTCTTTTTAGTTTTATTTATCTCGAGCAGTTGCTCGCACTATAATATCGCCTGTATTAATTGTTAGCTCTTTGTAAAATATTTTCTCTGCTCCTTGCCATATTATAACATTGGTAAATATAACTGGTAATTCATTAGAATTGAAAATATCACTCCCATCTAATAGTTGATAATGTAAATGTGAATAGACATTTGACGCTCCAGAAAATCCAATTTTTGCTATTTCTTGATCTCTTTTTACTTTATCACCTATTTTTACCTTACAACTACCTTTGAGTAAATGATAAAGATGACTATATTCAGAATCATTGTGTTTTATAATAATATAATTCCCCGCTAGTTCTGTGAGTCTATTTTCTTTAGCTGCTTCATCAGTGTTAAAAGGTTCGTTATAAAGATCCTCTAAATTATCAACAACATCAACTATCTCTCCATCAGCAGGAGCATAAACTATTGCTTCATGAGTGTAAAAATTTCTTATATCAGTAAAATGAAAATCGTAATTCTTGTCTTTTTCATCTTCAGTCATTTTTCTTAGATTACCATCTTCACCTAAAACTGATAGATCTAATCCATACCTATTGAAGTTAGATTTGATTGTTTCATTTGTAAATTCTCGAAGGATGCTTAGTGCTACTCTTCTGTGGTGAGAATAGAAATCACATCCATCTAAAATTACTAGTTTTTCTTTAAGTGGTAATGAGAGTTTAACTTTCTGTTTGTATCTTACTGGTTTAACTATAATATTTCCGTAATAAAATTCTTCATTTGTCTCTTTATCTCTAAGTGTAAACATGTACCGTAAATACTTTATCGGCATATTCTTTGGAAATCTAAAAAAGGGATTGAAGATATCCAAATAGCTTTTACCTTCGATACTAAATTTACCTAAAGTATTGATGCTAGGATTTCCTACACTGTTATGATTAAGATGTTTGAATGTGATTAAATTGTCATTTTCATCATAGATGGCAGCCTTAAGAAATCTAATGTAAAGATTCCTGTTAGATAATCCTTGAATAAGAAAATCAAAATTTAATGTTAACGAATCTTTTTCTTCAATGAGATAAATTATTTTAGGTTCAGTTTGAATAGAAATCACTTTTTCAGTAGATGAGTGGTTTGAAAGAAAATCTTCTAACATAAATTTATCAAAAAAAGTCTCGCTTATGAGTCTTTTGTCAGACTCTAATTATTTTCTATTGGAAGTTATTTAGTTCTTTCATCCCAATAATCATAACACTTTTCACAGAGACCTCCAGGAGCATCTATCATGTTACCGCAGTTCCAACATAGCTTAAGTTTTCCATAATGCGATACCATTCCAAAAGATCCTCCATGTGCTTTCGTTATACCTATTAATTGTAGTGTATTATTTTTTAGTCCAAGGAATATCTCTTCTAGTGAAGGGACAGTTTCTCTTTGGAAGAGTCCAATATAAACACCAAAACCAATAAGAAACATCTTTCGAATAGCCGACCAACGAGCTACTAATCGATGGTCAAAATGCTCGAGAAGAACTTTGTATCCTCTTACCTCTCTATCATAATAGATATCTCCACCACCAAAAACAGGATAAAAGAGCTCATTCCAGATTTCTCTAAAGTCAAGGCAATCATCAATTTGATCAAAATACCAATAAATGAAACAGATATTTACAAAGTACTCATCAACACGATTTAACGCAGGAATGCTTTTAATGATATACTTTTCTCGTAGAAACTTTCTGGGTATAGATTGTTCATTATATTCCTTCAAGAACTCAGGTGATATTAGATAATAAGTCAAATGATCGCCATTATGTGTAATGAAGATGAAATCCTTTGGTTTAACAAACTTTCTAAAAGAAAATCTGATGAAATCTTTTAACCACTCTTTTTCATGTGGTGATAAATCACCAGGTTTTAAATTAAAAGTATCTTTTAATTCAGCCATTTTTCTTCATTAAATTAAAGATGGTTCTAATTTATAATCATATTTAAATTGATAAATAATTAGATTTATATCAAATTATTCTTCACTAATCATTTTCTGGAATCAAAGCTTAATACTATTTTTATCAACTAAATCATAATATCTTCATTATGTAGTTCATGTGAAATAATAAAACCCAATCAATAAATTATATTTAAAGAAAAGCTAGAATCAATAACTCATTTTAAATCCGTATCATACCTCGGAATCCTCTTACACTATAGTAAGAAGGTGCACTATTATGATACACGAATACTCTACCATAACGACGATCACAAAAGAGAGCACCACCAAGTTTTCTAACATCAAGTGGTGTTTTTACCCAACTCGAAGTCTTCATATCGAATTCACCAAGTTTCTGTAACTCTCTATATTGTTCCTCTGTTAAAATATCAATACCCAAATCTGTTGCCATATCAATAGCGCTATTTTCTGGTTTATTTGTTTTCCTTTCTTCTAGTGCTTCTCGGTCATAACAAACATTTCTGCGTCCTTCAGGACTTTCAGCAGAACAATCATAAAAAATGAATTCATCTGATTCTTTATCATAACCAATAACATCTGGCTCGCCACCAGTTCTTTCCATTTCATTTAGTGACCATGATTTTTCAGGTTTAGTATCTAGCTTTGCTTTTACTTTAGTCCATTCAAGATCTTCATGGCGGATTAAATTATTTTCAAAACGTACTTTTAATACAAAAAGTAATTTTTCATATTGTTCTACAGACAATTCTTTTTTGATTTCATTCATACATTAATTATGCAATCTGTATTTATATTATCTATTGTTTAGAATGTAGTTTATGTTAGAGATTATACTTAATTAAATAATAAATTAGATTTTCTTTTTATGTAAGAAAATATGGGTGAATCATTCTCACAGTTATTCTCACTTTAAGAGTGAAATTCAAATAGATTATTTCTTTTCAAATATATTATGAAGATTTTACTTTTAGGTGTTGGATTACAAGGAAGAACGGCATTGTATGATTTAGAACAATCAGATGATGTTACAGAGATTATAGCTGTTGATGTAGATATAACCTGAATGGAATTACAAAAAAGAAATGTGCATGTAGGTTCAAGATCTGAAAAACTATCTTGAACTTGATTATTTTAGAATTCTTTCCAAAAATCCTCATTTGGATGCACAATTTTTTGCTCTATTCGCTTGTCATAATGCACAAAATCACAGTACTCGTAACCTTCAACCATAGTTTTCGTTCGTGATAAAGCTAAATTCGGATTGATATAAGGCATTTTGGAAAAATCGCCATAGCATTCTAGTAGACTAGCTAATTCCAAGTCAGGTAATTCTGCATAGACCTCTGCCCAAATACAACGAGTAATTTTTAGATAGTAACGGTTGTCCTTTATTTGAGCAACTAGATTATGTGTTTTCCAACAACCTTTTCCGTGATAGCCTTTAGACATTTCCTCTAGATTTTCGTATTTAGTAAATTCACCGCTAAAGCTTTCATAGATCTGATCTATCATTTCTTTAGTTAATTCTAAAACTTTCTCTCGAGGTAACAATTTTAGTAAACTATATGCTAGATAATATAAGAAATGGAAATTTCCTCTTATTTGATCTCTTAAGAATAATTCGAATTTTTCGCCTTGTTGATATTTCTCTTTATACTTTTGAAAATTAAGAAAATGTAAAATAGTATTTTCTATCAAAGATATATATTCGGGGTAATTTTGTAATATTTTGAATTTTGGATATTCTATTGCTAATTTTCTAATTAATTCATTTTCTTCATGTGATATATTCTTAGCAACTAACTCTTCTTTATATTTCACCAACAATTTTTCTAAAATTGATTCATCTTCATTTGCAATCAATATTAGAAATTGATCTATGTAAGCAATATTTTTTGCTATAAAATCACCTAGTTCAATTTTGATGGTTTGTTTTTCGTCAAATTCCTTACAAATAATTTTTTCTGACATGGTTGCTTCTGATTGAAAATTCGTTTTAAAGATTATCAGTACTCTAGGTTTTTTCTAATCAGATATAATGTTCTATCCTTTTAGTGATAAAAATGAAAATGAAGATTTCTTCTTTTTGAAAATAGTTAATTATATCTTATTGAAATAGAAAACACTTTTATTCATACTGAAATTTAATTCTCTAAGCAAATAGTTTTTCTTTTGACTAATATCTCACTTTTTTTCATAGGCTATATTTCATTGTTTGCTATTAGTACTTTATACAATTTACTTTGTAATACAAAGCTATTTATATTATAAATAACACTATACTATATAGTGATTAAAATGGAATCAAATCATGATTTGGATAAGCTTGAGAAAAAAACCGCTTCAGTTATTTTTCAAGATGGAATTTTTGATATGACTTTAGGATTGGTCCTAGTTGCTTTTGGGATTGCTTCATTGCTTTATAATTACCTACCAGATCCATGGGACAGTCTTTTTGGATTTCTTCTTTACATAGTGATTGCTATTCCTTTATTTTTGATTCAATTTCTAGTAACCAAACCTAGATTAGGAATAGTAAAATTTGGCGCAAAACGTAAGAAAATCAATTTTGTTATTATAGCTGTTGGTGTTGTATTACTATTATCTAATATTGTTGTTTTTATACTAATCTTTACTAATATATTGCAATTCACTGGAAATGTTTACTTGATGGCTGTTATTTTTGGATTAATACCATTAACTGTCTTTACATTAATGGCTTATTTCATGAGTTTCAAACGGTTATACTTGATAGGGACAATATTTTCAATATCTTTTACAATGAAAGAAATATTGACGATTCAAGATTTTAATTTAATTGGAAATATTTTATTCCTAAGTTTAGGTGTTATTATAATCGTCATAGGATTAGTTTGTCTTATTCGATTCTTAAAGAAATATCCTAAGGTTCCGGTGATAGATCATGAATTCAGAGAAATCACTAGTCAACAATAAGATTCAAGAATTAATGGATATAGACAAAGACATCCATGAACCTGCTAGATTAATGATTTTATCATATCTATATGTGCTTGATAGTGCTGATTTTGTTTTCTTGCGAGGTCAAACAGAATTAACATGGGGAAATTTATCAGCTCATATAAGTAGATTAGAAGAGCGGCAATTTATTGAAATAAAAAAGGAATTCATTCGAAAAAAACCTCGAACTTTGGTAAAATTAACAGAAAAAGGTCGAAAAGCTTTCCTTGCTTATCGAGAAAAAATGAAAGAAATTTTAGTTTAGAAAAATCTTAGATATTATCACATGCTTTTTTTATTTCTTTTTTCTTTAAAATAGCTTCATCAACAAATAATACTATGTTTGCTGTACCAGCTGATGAGCGAGTGGAATTTGTTCATGAAGATGATGTAGCAACGGCAATTGTGGATGCTGCTTTTTTGGAAAATACTGATACAAGGATTTTCAATATTGGTGGTGGTGAAAGTTGCCAAATGACGTATAAAGAATTTATCGATAAATTCACCAGTGCTATGGGACTTGTCATCTTTCCAGAAGAAAAATTCAAAAGAACATCAATTTACCTATCTCATTTGGATACACAAGAATCTCAAAGAATTCTACAATATCAAAATCATTCTTTTGATGATATTGTTAATGATCTTCAAACCAATAATAAAAAATTATTTTCTTTTGTGAAAGCATTCCGTCCGATTTTTCGATTATTTCTTTCATAATAACTAAATTTTATTTGTCGTATACAATTTAGTTATTTTTTTTTTTCCTCTTTTCTCACTGTTCATTTAGTATGAAATATACTAGAGTAAATTTTTTATTAGTTTGTGTAAGCTAATTGTATAAAATATTAGTTGGGGAAAAATTTGCCAAAAGTAAATATCAAATTAGGTCATGAAGTAATTGCTATAGTAGAGGGGAATGGAACCAGTTTGAATTTATCGGGGAAAAACTTGGCTTCTCTTGAAGATCTCAAAGGCATCGACAAACTACCAAACATAGATCACATAAATTTATCTAACAACCAGCTTACAAGTATGAAAGGATTAGAAAATTTCCCAAAAACTAGACACATAATAGCAAAGAATAATGAGATTGATAGGATAAGTCATTTGGATTCAATGACCAAATTAGATGGCTTAGATCTTAAAAATAATAAAATATACGCAATCAGTGGATTAAATTCCAAAACATTACGATGGATTAACCTCAGTAATAATAGGATTAAGGAAATACAAGGATTGAATTCACTTCCTGGATTACAAACTTTGGATTTAAGCAATAACCTAATTACTTACATCTC
>JAEORJ010000322.1 GCA_016840945.1 Candidatus Gerdarchaeota archaeon | reverse complement strand
TGCTTTGTCAAAGGTTGTAACAACAATGTCTTTAACTCCATTAGATCCTAAAGTAATGTTTGCTTGTTGACCGTTATCAGAATATTTTAACACACCATTAACTCTCACTTCTGTGTGATCAATTGTCGAACCACCAAAATTATCAGTACTACTCCATTGTAATATAATAGATGATTGAGTGGTATAGTTCAAATTAAGTGGACTGATTATTTGTACAGTTGGTTTAATAGAATCTTTTGTTATAGATACAGAAGCTTCTCCCATTTTTCCAGCTAAATCATACGCTTCAACTTTCAATAAATATGTTGTATCTAATTCTAAAGGTATCCAATAATCTGTATCTGTTGCTGTTGTTTGATTTATTGGTGAACCATCTTTATATATTATAAAATGATCGAGGCCCATATTATCAGTAGCTGACCATTGTAATAGTAGGTTTTGTGAATTAACAAAAGACCCATCTGTTAGATATAAAATATTAACAACCGGAGGAATTGGATCATAATAAACAGTAATCATGGCTTTACCGGTATAATCATCATCATCAATTGCAACTATAGTAATATTATATTTACCGGCATCAGTAAAACTAACAAGGTAATTGTTAACTAACCAATTAGATTCTATTGGAGTTGAGCTATTAACATAAATTTCATAATGATTAAAATTACCATCCCGATCATAGTAGCTAAATTGCATATTATATGTACTCGTTCCTATGTATGAATTATCTTCTGGATCGGAAATCTCAACTTCTGGAGCATCTAAGTTAATGTCTAATACTTTTATAGCAGAATCATTTTTGCCAGTAATGTCAAAACCAGTGATATTGATCGTACTCTGACCTTCAGGTAAGGATAAATCAATTCCTCTCATTGATCCACCTAATCTGGCTTCAAAAATTCCTTCAATACTGAGGTCAAAATGATGCATTGTGAAATCATCAACTGCTGACCATCTGAGTTCTACATCTGTTGTGGCTACAGTACTACTTGTTGGATAAGTTATCGTTACTGCGGGTGATTCTGATTTTCCTAAAACCATTATTTGGCCAAAATCATCTCCATAAATGAGTTCATTTTCGCTATCACCATCTCTATCAAGAATAGTCATTGATTTTTTATATCCTGGTGAATGACCGAAATCACTTGACCAATCTACTGTGTATGATAGATCATCAACACCACTATCAATAACAGTTAAAATATAGATTGTGCCATTAGCTGCTCCAAAGATAAGTTCATTATTTAAGTCATTATCAATATCGCCAATAGCTGCTCCACCACTGATATTTGGTAAAGTTGTTGTATTTACAAGTATTTCTAATGGTGGGGAAGGATCTGTAAAAGTATATGGGCCAAAAACTCTAATATAATCTTGACCAACTATGATAATTTCAGTTGAACCATCGTTGTCTACATCACCAGTTAGTATAGTATGAATAAAATCATCTTGAGTAGTGGAAGAAGATCCTAAAGGTAAATCATCTTCAGAATTATCATTTAGTGTTGGTAAAACTCCAGTTTTCTCTAATATTTGAATTGCTGCTGTGCCAAGAGAATCGTCAGTGGTAATTTGGCCAGCATAGATTATCTCGTTATCAGCATCTGAATCCATATTTGCTACATCAATAGCTTGGATTTTAGAAACAGTATTTCCTAACAATGTTGCCTTGGAAAGCGTTATGACACTTAAAGATTGAAAATTATTGGTGGAATAAGTTAGTATAACATTGCCAGCTATTGTTCCAGTAATCATATCAATTATTCCATCATTATTTGCGTCGCCAAAATCTATAAACCCGGTATAATTATAACCAGCATTTGGTATTATTGTTTGCAAATTATCAAAATCAGAACTCGTTTCATTCCAATTATATAATCTAATAATACTATTTCCGTTACTTACGATGTAAACTTCATCTTCACCATTACTATCATAATCGTAAGTAGTAATTCCTAATGGTCTAATAATATTTGCTGAATGAGTAGAATCTATTGAACGCCAAATTGTATTTAGTGTTGTTCCAGTAAAATTGTAAATAAATAATAGCTTTGATTCTCCTGTTATACTTCTATTAGAACCGACAATGATTTCTGATTTGCCATCGCCATTAATATCACCTGTTGTTAGAAAAGTCATGTTGTTATAACCAATAGCTCTAGTAGTACTGTCTATTTCAATATTGAAATTATCTTCTACAACATAATCAACAAATGAATTAGCACTTGAACCAATATGGAGATCACCCCAGGTGCTAGGTTTCTTCCAAATGTCTGCTGGAACGGTATCTATAACTGGCCATGTAATTGATCCAGTAGGTAACCAATAATTATCAAATGACTCAAATCCTATTCCGGTGACGTTTCCAAGTGTTACTTTCAAAAATGAAAGTGGGATTCGTATTTCATATTGTCTATGACTAGAAGCTTCAAAATATGAAGATGTAAAATCAGTATCAATAAGAATGTTTGATACTGGTAATAATGTGCCAGGCAATTCCCATTCAATCAAATCCCATGTATCACTGCTAGGATTGTATTGATATAGAAGAACATAATCATTAGCAGTATTATTTGAATAATAAAATACTACTCTATCATATTCAGTTAGAATGCCATTGTGATCACGATCCATATAAACTGCACAAACCCAAGGATTTGATGGATTTTGTACAGTATAATCAGTCATATCAAATCCAATATAGAGATTAGTATCATCATTTTGGAGAATTAATTTTGATGTTGGCGAGCCAGTGTCATCATACATATTATACACTGCTGCAGAGGACCATTCAGCTGAAAGGTCGTATGGATGAAATCCTACTGTACCGTCAATGGTTGGTGCAGTATCGTTCCATAAAGAGAAAATTTCTATCGGTTCAGCTATTGCAGAATGAGCTGTTCCAAAATTCATTGGTAAATTTATCATAATAATAGGTAATAGAAAGGATGTTGTTAGAAGGATTATTGCAAAAATTCTTTTTGCCCCTAAATCCTTAAAATTCATTTTATTAATGGACATTTAATGGCATTCTCCATATATACTTGATATTTGGTGATTTATAGACATCACTACTTGTGCAATATGTCATATTTTATAGTACTATTAATGCTTTTCATTAGAAAAAATAATATACTTTCGGTATAAGCAAAAATAGTTAAAAAATTATCTCCTTGGGTAAAAAAATGACTAAGCATAGCATTGACCTTCAAAAAATTACTATTTACGGTCCTCCTGGAAGTGGAAAGACAACATTAGCTAATGATTTAGGTGAAATATTACAATGCTTAGATGTGCACTTAGATGATTTATTTCATAGACCTAATTGGCAATCTTACCCTTTAGTTGAGTTTCGAGCAAAGGTTAAAGATATTTTGAAAAACGATCGCTGGATTTTTGATGGTAACTATTCTAAAGTTCGTCCATTAATACTTGAGCAAGCAACTTTTGCAATTATTCTCGACCTACCACTTTACCTTATTATCTGGCGTTTAATTGCAAGAACAATCTCAAGAAATACTATACTTAAATTTCATCATTATACTCCACTACCAAAAGAAATTGAAGAAAGTGGAACAAAAGAATCAATTTTTACAGCTATTTTTGAACTCTCTAGGTATGCTATTCGCTATAAGGTCAGAAAATTGAAGCAAATTACTGAAGAAGTTGAAGAAACTCTTGGACCAGATAATTATATTGTGTTTAAAAACGAAAAACAAATTGAACTATTTTTAAGGTATGTTAAGAAAAATTGTCAGGAAAAATCCTGACAATACATGGTGTTACTCCATTAGTTTCTTCTTAATTTGTTCGATTAATTTTTCACTCTCTTCAGAATCAGTAAGGAATTCAATTTCATTTGGTGATGAAATACCTATGCCTAATTCTACTGCTCTGGCTATTTGCTCTTGTTCAAAGATAGGTCCATTTGTAACTTCTGGTGTAGTGCCTAGAATTCGTAAAACTGCGACAGCAACAGCATCAATTGCTATTTTATCAGTACCAGCAATGAAAACATTAGCATCTTTTCTTGTACCTTCCATTGGCCCACCATCAATAAAAGCAGTAATACCATCCATGATAATCAAATCTGGTTTATAGACAGCATTAATCTCCGCGATCATTCTTCTTTGATCTTTCGAGCTATGTAATTCACGCATATAATTATAATTATCTCGAGGAACAAGTCCAACAGCATTTTTCATTGATAATGTAAAATGTCCGCCGTATTGGTGTGTTTTCAAACAACAAGTTTCAACAACACATTCTGCTTCTTTGTAAATTTTTGCAAAAAGGAAACCTTTTTCCCAATGGCTATTTTCCGGCTTGATTAGAATATAATCTTCTTCTGGTGCTGTAGCAAGATTTACTATTTTAAAATCTAGTTCTTTTGCTAGCTCATACACTCCTTTCTGCTTGAATACTTCTTCGGTATTTGCTGGTCCACTTCGCTCTGCTAAAGTAATGCTTTTAGCACCCATCTCTTTGATTTTAATAATCATTTGTTTCAAAGTGTCCATATGAGAAGAGGCTGGATAAGGGTCAGCAGTATTAAAATTAGGTTTGAAAATAACCTCTTTATCTTCAACTGGATTTATTCCTAAAAGTTCAAGTGATTTATTAACACCATAAATCCTATCATTTGTTGCTATTACTACTACTTTTGTCATGATAATCACAATTATTCCTGTAAATTAATGATATAGTTTCTTATAAAATCTTTATTTTAGAAATTAATATGAATTAATCATTATTTACTTTGTTATTTTTAGCGCGACATTTTTAATAACATCTCATAATGTTATAGATATGAACGGGAAAATAGTAAAAAAAGATGACATTTCTATTGTCCTATGTGGTGCTGCTGGTTTAGGTATTCAAACAGTTGAAGATTTATTAGCCAATGTTTTAAAAAAGTCGAATTATCACATTTTTGCTACAAAGGAATATATGTCCCGAGTAAGAGGTGGTTTGAACTCCACTGAAATTCGTGTCGCAAATCATGAAGTTAGAGCTTTTGTGAAACATATTGATATATTCTTTGTGTTTACTAAAGGGGCTATTGATCGACATAAAGATCGCATTACAAATGAAACAGTCATTTTCGGTGAAACGGAGATATTAGCTGGGAATGATGTTATAAGTGATAGTCACATTATTGAGGTTCCATTAACACAAGAAGCAATTAATCTAGGAAATAAGGTTTATACAAATTCTATTGCTGCGGGAATAATAGCTGGATTATTAGAAGTTGATATAACGTTAGTTGATGATTATTTCAAAGAACGGTTTTCAGATAAAAAACCAGAAATCTTGGAAAATAATTGTAAAGCTGCACGAATTGGTTACAAAATTGCTAATGAACTAGAAAGTTCAAAGAAGCTTGATTTCAGAGTTAAAAATGATCCAAAAGTTGCTAATCATATATTATTGAATGGTACAGAAGCTATAGGAATTGGTGCACTAGCAGGTGGTTGTAATTTTGTTTGTGCTTATCCCATGAGTCCTTCAACTGCTGTTTTTACTTTTCTAGCTCAAAATCAGAAGGATTTTGATATTATTGTTGAACAAGCTGAGGATGAGATTGCTGCAATAAATGCTGTTTTTGGTGCTTGGTATGCAGGAGCAAGAGGATTAGCAACAACATCAGGTGGTGGTTTTGCGTTAATGGAGGAAGGAATAAGTTTAGCTGGTGTTACAGAAATGCCGCTTGTGATTCATCTTGCTCAACGTCCTGGTCCTGCAACTGGCTTGCCTACTCGAACAGAACAAGCTGATTTGAACTTGGCGTTATATTCAGGTCATGGTGAATTCCCAAGGATTATATTTACACCTGGTAACCATGAACAAGCCTTCTATTTAATGCAGAAAGCGTTCAATTTAGCTGATAAATACCAAATACCAGTTTTTGTTTTAACAGATCAATATTTGTTAAATAATTACTATAATTTACCACCTTTTGATTTATCTCCTATTAAAATTGAAGAGCATATTGCAGAAACTGATAGCAATTATAAAAGATATAGGTTCACAAAAGATGGACTCTCACCTCGAGGTATCCCCGGAGGAGAAGGTTTGATAGCAGTTGATAGCCACGAGCATGATGAAGAAGGACACATAAGTGAAGATCTAAAATTTATGCGTGTTGAAATGATGAATAAAAGATTTCTGAAAGTCGATATCATGCAATTTGAAATCATTCCACCAGAACTAATTGGTGACAATGATTATGACATACTCTTAGTTTGTTGGGGGTCAAATTATGAAATAGTTAAAGAAGCCATCAAGAGATTCGATAAAGTAAAAATTGCTATGCTACACTTTCAACAAGTTTATCCTATTTACAATAACACTATTGACTACTTGAATAAAGCAAAAAGATTGGTTATAATTGAAAATAATTTCACCGCACAATTGGGTTCATTATTACAATCAAAATTCTGCCTTGAATTTGATCATCGAATTTTGAAATATTCTGGTGAACCATTTTCAGTTGAAGAGCTGGTGGAAAAAATCAATCCGATTGTTCTGGAGGTTCAAAAATGAATGAGAACCCTTTTGATTTGCCAGATGTGGAAATACACTGGTGCCCTGGTTGTGGTAATTTCTCAATTTTGGATTCATTAAAAGAATCATTGTTTGAGCTTCAGATATCACAACAACAATTAGTTATAATTTCTGGTATAGGCCAAGCAGCTAAAACACCTCATTTTATGAAAGTGAATTTTGTTAATGGTTTACATGGAAGGGCATTACCTGTTGCAATGGCTATTAAAGCAGTTAATCCTGAATTAGAAGTTATGACAATTAGTGGGGATGGGTGTATGTTCTCAGAAGGAGGTAATCATCTCATCCACGCAATTCGAAGGAATATTAATGTAACAACTTTGATTTATGATAATTTTGTTTATGGTCTTACTAAAGGTCAAGCATCCCCAACAAGTTTAGAAGGATTTGAGACAGCAGTTCAAGTTGAAGGAGTTATTAATAAACCATTCAATCCGGTAGCTTTTGCAATATCACAAGATGCTTCTTTTGTTGCTCGAACGATGGCAGGCGATAAAGATCATATGAAGAAAGTCTTCAAGGAAGCAATACAACATAAAGGATTTTCTCTTGTAGATATTCTGCAACCTTGTGTTAGTTTTAACAAACTAAATACTTACAAATGGTTCAAAGAGCATTCCTATTATTTAACAGATAATCATGATCCAACGAACAAACTGAGTGCTTTTGAAAAAGCAATTGATGAGAAATTTGCCTTGGGTGTTCTTTATAAAAATACTAAAAGGAAACCCTTTGAGGATGAATTAATTGTTTATAAGCATGGTAATAAGACTCCATTAATAAAACGAAAAAGGAATATTGATGATATAAAACAAAAATTTCTAGCAATAAAATAATAGAAAATCATAATACCTTACCTAGATGGAAAAAAATCAATTATTAAACCATATTTCAGCTATTGGTTATTCCATTAAGTATTTATTTGTTAAAAGGAATAATGATATAGTTATTTATTCGAGGGTTGAAAAATGCTAAGAAAAAATAATCTAATTTTAACAACATTAGGCAGCGCCTTATTGTTGTTAGTTATAAGTAGCACTCTAGTTAGTGCTCCAGCTGTTGTTGGAACTTTATATTGTTGTACTACAACTGATCCTACTGTTGATGGGGTATTAGGAGTTTCTGAGTGGAAGGATGGTGTAC
>JAEORJ010000321.1 GCA_016840945.1 Candidatus Gerdarchaeota archaeon | reverse complement strand
GATTTCAAGATACTTTCGAAAATTAATGCGCAAATCCAACCAATAGTAATTATCGCTGCTGAAATATAAGCAAAGATTTCAAGTATCATTTTTGAACCTCCTTTGGTAACACTGCTCTTTTGAACAGTTTGTTATAACCGATTGCTCCAAAAATTAACGCTGCAATTACAACTAATCCAACAATTATTCCTATAACCCATTGTGCAGCTGTATAATCACTAGCCCAACATAGAGTTATAACTGAAACCATAATCACCATCAGAATTGCTATTGGAGCAGTCTTTTTAATCACATCTCCTTCAATTCCTTGTTTGTCAATAACCGCAGTAGCATTTTGGATTTTAGCGGGACTTAGAACACTAGCTAATCCTCCACCAATTCCATTAGCTGCACCCATAATTACAATACCATTGTCGGTTAATCCTAAACCACGACCGGTAGTAAATTGGTAACCAGTAAACATAGCAATTGCAGATGTCTCACTACCACTCACAAAACCACCTAATAATCCAATAAATGGCACTATCAATGGGTAAAATTTACCGAATAATCTTTCACTTGCTACAGCCAGAGTATTAATCATATTATTTTCTGAGATTATTTCCCAAGTTCCTTCAGGAGTAATAGCACCGGTTGCACCAGAGGAATTCATGACTGCTGCTACAGCAAAGAAAATAGCTGATGCAAAAACTGGTCTTATGGAGCGTTTAGACCATGTTTTGAAAGTATCTTTCATTTTTCCTTTAACACCTAAGAATGGCATTGACAAAATAGTTGAAATTATAACTAGGAACCAAGCATTCCAAAGCACTCTCAATTTTATAGTTGCTTCTCCACCAATTTTAATTGGCATTGCTAATGTGCTAAATAAAAATTCGTAAACTTGAGGAATGAAATTTGTTATCATACTCAAAACGATTAGTATTATCCAAGGCATCATTGCTTTCCAAAGTGGCATTGATTTTTCTATTTTGATATCTTCTTCGGTTAAATTATTTCTATCAAAGATTTTTAATTTCATAATTTTTGCTAATAACAACATAGTGCAACATGTAAAGATACCCGAAAAAACACCAGTTAATGATACAATAGCATCAAAATTAAAGTGGTGAGCTAAGCCATTTACTAATATTGATGTACCACCTGCTGTAAGACCACCAACTGTAGCGAAAATTAGTGAATCTTTCCTAAAGAGCATTTTTCGGCCACCTGCTATGAACATCATTCCTATAGCTATACCAGTTGTTACTACTGGCATAAATAATGAGAAGATAAATCCACTTGATGCTAGGGAGGGGAAGATTGGTACTTGTCCAAAAAGATTGGAAATGATTCCTTGAAACATCACAGCAGGTACAGCAAGGAGGGCAAAAGTGGTTAAAGGATCATACCCAATAGCTGGTAAAGCTACTGCTGCTAAGGAACTATAACCTAGCGAGAGCATAATAGGGGGTAACATTGTAACAGGAGTTGCACCTATTGATACGAGAAAGCAACCCAAACCGATATTTATGAACATGATCTGAAATGGTTCTTTTTCTTTTCCACCTAATGTTTTAAAAGCAACTGTTATTCTTTGCAGTGCCCCTGTTTTCTGCATGTAAGTAATCATGAATATACTAGTACAAACCATCAATGTTATGGGATATGATTGAATAAAACCTGATATTGAGGCTAACATTACAGCTCCAAAATCTGTTTTAAAAACCACCACAGCCAGAAACACTATCGCTATCCACATTATAAATCCGGTTGTGTCAGCCTTCATTTTACCTATCGTTAGAAGTAATAATGCTGCCACAAAAGTCATTAGAATAAGTATTGTTCCAGCCCAAACTGTATCCATATTTTGCACCTTATCTCGTACTGCTAATTTTCTTGGAAAATAACCATATTTTAATTAATAAAAGCTTCTCAGAATATTATATCTATTAAGGGGGCTAATTCTTTCTCAAGGTTTAAATAATGATAATTTGAAAGGTTCTAATTCGATTATTTCCTGTACACCAGCTTTTATTGATGGATCAGCTTCAAATAACTCACGTGCTTCTTCTAATGATTTACATTTGAAGATGTATAATCCAAAAGGATTTTTACTATTTAATGTGGGCCCTGCTAATAACAATTCACCTTTTTCAAGTAACCCTTTAAGATAATCAAAATGATCGCTCATAATTTTCATCTCTTCTTCAGTTGGATTTGTAATAAAATCTTCTCCTCTTACAGGTTTAATTATCCCAATGAAATGTTCAAATTCAATCATAGAATCACAAACAATAGTCAAGTATATCGAAAAATAATATCAGCATTCTATAAAAAAATTATCTGAAAAAGTAAAACAATTGTTATCTTTTCATTCTCCTTAATAGATTATATGTTATTTTAATAATATTAGCTGAGAAAATAATTATTGGCCATATTAAGTATCCAATTGAAATTGTTGGCGTTAGTGTGATGGTAAAAGGAGTTTCACCTGGAATATTATCAACTTCATAGTATAACGGAGATAAATTATAACCTATATATTGAAATTTCTGCTGAAGTACAACACCAAGATCTTGATCGCCTAATAATCCAAATATTATTATTTTTAATAAATTTAACTAGTTAAATCTAATTTCCTATCATGCTGATTTAATTAATTATTTTTTTATTAACTTAATAGCTGATGATAAAATGAAATAAATATATTTAATCCACTTAGGAAAGTTAATATTCAAAATGATGAATTGAATGCTATGAAAAAGAGTATTAAGATTTTGCTTGGAATCATAATACCAATAATTATTATTGGTGCTGGTTTTGGGGGACTCTTTTTATTTAAACATATAAAAGAATCAAGAATAGCATCATTAGATCCTCCTATTATTGAATTTCCTGTTGAAAATATTGATGTTATAAACATAGTTTGGGGTTATGGATATCATGATGATTTCTTTCATAGTGGTATTGATTTTTGTGTAAACACTTCAGTAAACATAATTGCAAGTTGTAACGTGACCGTTTTAAAGATTGAATCCTTTTACAATGAATTAGGTGGGACTTGGCAAACAAATGTTTTTCTAGAATATAATGAAAAGTATATTTTTAACATTGCTTTTGAATCAACTGCTAAAAATGAGACTTATTCCAACTTGCAAAGAGAAGCTATTAGTGTTACTGTAGGTCAAAAAATCACCACAGGTGAAATATTGGGCACATTACTTTATCATGGTAGTGGCTGTCATATTGATTTTGGTTTACATGAACTAGATGAACGGATTTGCGCTTATCAATACTTCAGTCAAGATGCGAAAAACATTTTTGATGAGTTATGGGACAAGTATGGATTCGGAGATGAGTCTTGGTATACTTAATCAGATTTCCTTCTTTTTACTTTTTTGTCGTAATATTAAAAAATGATAATTCAGTTTAACCTTCAGATTCCCATCTATTGTAATAATTGCAATAATAATTAATAGTTGATAT
>JAEORJ010000320.1 GCA_016840945.1 Candidatus Gerdarchaeota archaeon | reverse complement strand
TGCTATTTCTCCTATTCCGAAGGCAAGATTTTTTCCAAAAGGAACTTCCAATTTTTTCATAATAGATTGAGTTTACCTTGATATAATAAAAAGTTTATGTGATATTAATTTGAAATAAAACCATTTTTGTAATAATTACGAAATATTTAGTAATCTATGAAATAATTGTTTTTTGTTATCATCGTAGTATAAATTGAATAAAATTTAATTATTGCTAAAATAATTATTAAACAGACATACTTTGATTAAAAAGCAAAAAACAGTAAGATATCTATATTGGTTAATTGTTCCTATATTAATCTTAACTGTAAGTTTAGCTGCTTACTTTTATGCTGATAATTATCGATTTTTTCTTGATTACCTAAGTGAATTGGGAGCTCATTATACAATAGTGAATGGTTATGATAACCTAATTTCATCAATTATTATGAGTGTTGGTTTTGGGTTATGTTCAAGTATCACTTTAGTTATTTCAATTCTCTATTTTACAAGTGATTTTCGAAATAAATATTTGAAAGGTTCATTATGTTTGATAAATGCTTTTGGTGCTAGTTTAATCGCTATACCACAAGATAAAGGAAATTTGCTTCTGCTTCATACCGCTGGTGCAATAATTTTTATAGGATGTTTTGGTGCGCTAAATTTTATCCTTCAACTCTTAAGATTTGTGAATAAACATCAAAAGATACCTCAAACAAGAAAGTTTGATTATTACCTCGATGCAACCATTGTCTTCTTGGTCTTTATCGTTATTGCCTTATTAGTTATCTTCTTTATACCTGCTGAAATAACTAAAAATCCTACCCTACTGGCTCTATCAACATCATTTCAAAAATTGGTTTTATTTGTTGATTGTTTAGCATTATTGGTTTTGGATTTAGATGATATTTAAAATATTGATAATAAATAAAAATACTGAATTACTAATATTGAAAAGAGGATTCTCTAAATGGATGAATTAACTAAAACAAACGGTTTTAGATTTAGCAGAAAAAGATTTACAGTAATTATTTGTTCAATAATGGTTTCAATAGTAGCAATAGTTCTTGGTGGTTTTTTAATTCATTTCATAATAACTCGTAGAATCTATTTCATTTTTATTCTTGGATTTTTATTACTATGTTTAGTAATAATTGTGTTATACATTTTTCAAGTTTTTAAGAGCTTGAAATTAATGAAAACTGGTTTAAAGCAATTAAAGAAAATAGAAAAGGTTTCTTTGTCTTTTAGTTTAGTATTTCTATTTATTTTACCAACAGGAGGAATTACCTTATTCTTTTATAGTAATGGTGTAGATATTACTGAAACCTATTATTGGAACGATGGTCCTTGGATAACTTTTGGTGATGATCCTAAAACTGAAATATCCATAACATGGTTAACAAAATTCGCAAGTAAAACAATAATTGAATTTGGCACTCAACCAAATAATTTAGAGGTTCTAAAGAGTTCAACATCAAAATCTCATTTACATACAATTAAATTGGAAGGATTACAACCAAATACCATTTATTATTATTCAATAGGAGTAGCTACCTCAGTATATGCCAAGGATCAAATATTTGCTTTTAAAACAGCTCCACAGACAAATGAATCATTTAAAGTAATAATAGTTGGAGATATGCAACCAGGTCCAGGTAGTATGTTAAAAGCTGGGGACTTAATCGCAAAAGGTATTGTAGCAGAAAGTCCAAATTTTGTTATCCAATTAGGTGATTTAGCTTCTAATGGTGGGATTCCTATATCATGGCATTATACCGCTCAGAATTTCCCTCAATATGCTGCAACTATTCCTTTTCAAATTGCTATTGGTAATCATGATTATAGTGGTAATGGTGCGACAAATTTCAGAAATATGTTTCCTTATTCTTTTGCATCAGAAACTGGTTTATACTATTCAATTGATTATGCTTCAGCACACTTTATTTTTATAGATAATTTTGATGCTGGAAATGCTGTACTTTCTGATAATCAAAAACTCTGGGTAGAGCAAGATATCACTGCTGCTAAATCTCGAGGGCAAAAATGGATTTTCATTAATTTTCATAATACCTTGTTTACCACAGGAACTTCATCACAAAATTTTCTCACCCAAACGTGGTTAGTACCATTGGCTAATAAATACAATATAGATGGAATATTCTTTGGTCATGATCATCACTATGAACATTGGAACTATACTTATGGGAATTTAGGATTGCGATATGATCAATTTGATACTCCTTCAGGTAATAGCACTCACTTTTGGTGTACGGGAGGTGGAGGAGCTGATTTAGAAGTTGATTATGGAGTACTAAATCATGATGTTTGGATTGATACTCGAAGATTCTTTAATTCTACTGCTGGAACATATCAAGATATAGCTTTTTATCGTTCATCTTGGAATGCTAGTAGAGTAGTTGATTCACCTGAACATCAAATTTATGCTGCATCACAAAACGATGGATTGTATTATCAAGTTCCTAGTATTGAATCATATTCAACAGATAATGAATTCCTTGGGTATATGTATGGTGAACAAACAAGACATTACATGATGATTGAAATTAATGCTGCAGGAACAATTTGCACCATAAGTGCTCATTATCCCAATAGTGATTTATTGTTGGGACCTAACGACCTCTACCCCCAAACCTGGACTTTTTCAAAATAATTGTATTTATTACAAAAACTGTAATAGAAACAAAAACTAATGGAATAAACACAGAAAAAGTAAGCATACTTAATGGATTAATAGGATTATTCATCGCAGCTAATACATAATTAGCTATAATGTTGATATATGGTTCTTCATCATGATCTGAAAGTGAAGCAGTGAAAACAACGATTATATCCTCTTCTGGTAAAATATAAACAGCTTGACCATATCTCCCTCTTGCACAATAAGTATTCAAGTAAGATTGAGTCCACCATTGTTGAGCATAACCCCAACCATAGCTAAGTAACCAAACAATTTGAGTAACGGTTTGAGTCCAATTTGTTGGTAAGATTTTTTGCCCATCCCAATACCCATCATTCAAATAAAGATATCCTAATTTAGCCATATCTCCTGGTGTAAGAAATAAACCATGACCGCCATAGGTGATATTTTGTTTATCTGCTTGCCAATTGAATTTAGTGATGCCAAGTGGTTTAAAGAGATATTTTACAGCAAAATCCACCATGGTCATATTTGTTGCTTCCTGAATAATAGCTGATAAAAGATGACTCCCCCCTGTATCATAATTAAATATCGTTCCTGGAGAGGTAGCCATTGGTAAATCAAGAATAAACTGCACTTGATCGGGTGCATTCATCCAACTAGTCCAAATTAGATCATCACCTGGATACGCCAATCCTGTTGACATCATTAATAGATGTTCAATTGTAATCGCTTCTTTTCGAGAATCTACATTTGAGATATTCCTATCTGTAAAATAATCTAGAACAAATTCATTTACACTTGAAATAAATCCTTTCTCTATAGCTATGCCCATTAGTGTTCCAGTAAAGCTTTTCGTTACAGACCATCGACTATGAATATCTCCTTCATCCCATAATAAATAATACCAATTTTTTACTAAATAACCATTACGAAAAACTGAAACTGAATCTATATGTGATAAACTATGCTCATCATTCCAAGTTTCAATAAAATTATCTATTCTATTTAGAACTTTAGTTTTCATATTAACAGAAAATGGATTTACTGTTTGCCAATCATTGGTTGGCCATACTGCTTTTACATCCATAAGTGTATTTAACGAAATACTACAGAGTAATCCTACTAAAATAGTAGTAAAACAAAAAGTCCCACTTTTTATTCGAGATAACATCCTTACATCAAATATTTTATTTGAATTATTCCTAAAAGGATTTTTTTTATTCTAGAAAAAATGATGATATAATTCAAAGACAATATTATATTTAAATAGTAGATAGATAAAGGACGCTCATAGTGATATAAAAAATTTAATTATTGATTATTATTTATTATTCCTTAACTCATCTTTCTTGAGGGAGAAATGACAGTGAAAATTATAAAATTAGAAAAAAATGATAAAGAAAATATTATTCAAGCAATTAAAATTTTAGAAAAAAAAGGAATCAAATGTTCAATAGAAGAATTAGAAAATCTTTATGAAATGGATAAACTAATAGAAGAAAAAAATCTTGAATTTAAAATAAATCAATTAGAACATCAGATAAGCGAACTTGAAAAACTTTATCAACAACTTACTATGAGAGTAAGAGGTTTTATCAAAATGGATATTTCTACTTGTAAAATAACCTTAGTTGATAAATTTCTTGCTGAATTAAGTGGTTATTCAATTGATAACTGGACTAAAATAGAGAATTTTATTCAAACAATTGCCCATCCTGATTATCAAGATTATTATCTAGATTGTTGTGAAAAAATGAAAAGAGGAATCGTACCAAAGGTCATGGAATACAGAATTATTAGAAAAGATAAGGAAGAAAGATGGTGGTTACAATTTAATATAGGATCCTTTGACATCAACGGAAAATTAGTTTCAATTTCATCTGTCATACTTGATAATACTGAACATAAAGAAACAGAAATAAAATATCGCAATTTATTTGAAAATTTGAATGCTGGTGTATTTAGAGTAAATATAGAAACAGGTGAATTTTTAGAAGTAAATCAAAAATTAGCTAGTACAGCAGGATATGCTTCTGTTGATGAATTTAAGAAAAAATGTAATGCTGTTGATTTCTATTATGATATTGAAGATAGGAATAAGATAATACATTTGCTTAAAACAAAAGGAAAAGTAACTGATTATGAGGTAAAAATGAACATTAAAAATGGGGAATATGTTTGGGTGAGTCATTCAGCAAGTTATTATCCTAAAGAAGGATTTTCTGAAGGAATTATCATCGATATAACTGATAGGAAAGAAGCTGAAAAGAAAATATTAGAAAATGAAGAGAAATTCAGATCATTAATTGAACAATCTGTTGCAGGAATTATTCTTATAAAAGATAAAAAGATAATTTTTAGCAATGATATAATTTTCAAACATTCTGGTTATTCCTCTTCTCAATTTATTGGAACAGATTTATGTCAAATATATGATTTGATTTATCCAGATGATCGCGAATTTGTTATTGAGCAATTTAAGAAAACTGAGGAATTTGGTGAGGTACCAGAGTTTTTCTTCAGATTAATTACTAAAGAGAAAAAAATAATCTGGTTATCAT
>JAEORJ010000319.1 GCA_016840945.1 Candidatus Gerdarchaeota archaeon | reverse complement strand
CACCTAAATTAAATATAATGCAAAGGGATAGTGCGAATTATTGAGTAAAGTAATGTTTCCAATGATTATTACAAATTTTGTATCAAATCCTGTAAAATTGGAGGCAATCCTTGAAAAGCTGTTAAGAGAAAGTGGTTATGTGAAAATCGGTGATAGAACATTTGTTCATGGTAGTGGTGAACAACTAACAGCAACAATAAATTTTACTAAAACATATTTACCAGAATCTGATTCAGTTAAAGACTGTCTAACACTTTATTTATCCGATGCTGAACATGTTATAAACATTGAATTATGTAATGAATTGAATAGAATTCTTTCAAAAGAAGTAGAGCTTTTCTAAATATATTTTCAAATTAAATCAAAAAAGTCTTATGGGGATTAAACAAACCTACTATTATTAAAATCAATGATTGATTATTATGCCCTATGAGAATTGTGAACAGTGCCAGCGCTGTAGTCCTTGTCCCGTAACTACTGCTGATAAGGAAGAAGGTGCTTATCCTATAACACACAATACTGGCGATAGTTGGTATTGCACAAATTGCTTTTATTGTGAGGATGCTTGCCCTGATTTATCACCAAGACAATATGCAATTACTCGTCGTAGAACTGAAGACCAAAATTCTGAACGAATGATAGAACCATTAGAGAAAATACAGCAAATAGGAACCCTCTTTGAATTAACACCATCAATTAATAATTTAAGACAAGAACATGATTTGCCAATTTTACCGGAAATTAATCTTACAGAATTAGCTATTCTCTATAAGTCCGTTTTAGGTGAAGAATATAATATAAAAGAAATAATTTCAGAAGAACCTTCAAGAGAAAAACTAAGGCAAAATAATGAAAATAAAAAGGTAAAAATCGCTTTGTTCTTAGGTTGCTTAATACCATATCGTGTGTTGGATTATGAATTATCTGCAAGAAGTCTATTACAGAAAATGACCATTTCTTTTATTGATTTACCATTTTCTTGCTGTGGTTCAACAATGACAGAATCAAAATCAGAAGAGCTATGGTTAGTTATAGCTGCCTATAATTTAGCTTTAGCTAAAGAAAATAACATTGAAACAATAATTGCATTATGTGGAGGTTGTTCAGGAAATCTACGGCGTGTAAATCAAATGCTTTTGGAAGATAAAGAAAAATTAGCTCTAGTCAATAAACATTTAGCATCAATAAAGAAAAATTATAATTGTTCAGTAACAATTAAGCATCTTTCAGAATTCTTACAAGAAAAGGAGAATTTGGAAAAATTAGATGATTTATTAAAAAATCAATCAAGGAGAAATCTTAAACAATTATCTGTTGCAGTTCAAATTCCTTGCCAAGTTATTCGACCTAAAGAATATTCTCCGAGTGCTGCTTTAGGTTCTGATTTGTTGATCAATCTGTTAACTAAAACCTCAATTAAGGTTATTCATTACCCCTTTGAGACCTTATGTTGTGGTTCGTCTATGTTGCCTTATGATGAAGAAATTGCTTACTCAATAGCTAAAAAAAGAATTGAATCTTTAAAGAAGCGAAAGGTTGATGCATTGATTTTAGGTTGTGGAAATTGTAGTATGAATTACAATGTTCACCAATCTGAATATAATAAAGGTAAAAAGATCATATCTTTGTTCTTTACTGAAATACTTGATTATGCTATCGGTGGAAAAAACACAATAATTGAAGAATTATTAAAGAAAAAAAGAAAGAAAAACTGAAGTATCTTTTTATGAACTTACAGCTTGTTCTTGTGTTTTATCTTGAATTACTTCTTTTTCTTTTGAGAAAATTTTCACTTTAGCGAATAAAAGTGGCATAAGTAATCCAAGAATTATTATTAAAATACCATAACGGATAAATCTCAATAGATATTCAACAGTATATAATCCATTCCCTGAAAGACTACTAAGAGTTATTAGGTCGAAAAGTTCTGATAAACCAAAATACATACCTACAAGAACAACTAAACCTACAATCACTCTCAATAGTTTTGAATGCCAATGGATATTCTCAGTCTTCATTTTAACCCATTTCGACTCAATCCAAATTAATACTGGGAATAAAATTAAAGCTGCTACTATATCTGCTGAGTTTGATGTATCACCTGTAGGCCATTCAGCATACATACCAGTTAAATAAGTTAAAAGAAAAATTACTACTCCGTAGCTTTCACCAACAACGATTTTGACCCAAGTTTTCCAAGAATCGATCCATTTAACAAGTGGTGGAACAGCAAAGATACATGCAGTTAAAAACGCTGCCCCAATTAACAATCCGATTATAACATCACCAATAAAGTGAACTCCTAAATATACTCTGGAAAAACAAATTAGAATAATCATAATTGGTGTGACTATATATAACCATAATTTCTTGAAATGAAATGTCATCCAACCATAAACAGTAGTGGAAGTTTGTGCATGATTTGATGGTGTGCTAAAACCTTCTTCTGAAACTAATCTAATAGATGCATCAGGTCGAGGTTTTCCAATCAGTACTTTCAAAAAGAAATTCAGAAAGGTTGATGTTAGTAAAATATAGATGCCTATTATTGCATCCTTTTTTCGATAAATCCAATATGCTATCGCTAATAAACTGATATAAATGATAGCATTGCCTAAATAGGTAATAATAATGAAAATATATTTGAACCACTCAGGAAATAGATTCTGTAACCATTCATTTATTGCTTGATCGAAAAACCAACTCATAATTTACCACCTATAAAAATTTTTTAAGCTCTTCAGTATTATACCAACAGTAATTCAAAAGTTTATTGTAACATATTTCACATTGAAAGTTAATGTTGTGTTTTCTTATTTTGTCGTAATTCATTTTTTATTCAAAGCATTTTTTAACAAATCAATTATTTCTATATGTCCTTGTTGAATTGCCACGGTAACTGGTGTTTCATAGCTTTCCTCATCAAAACTTGAAGTATCAACAACCACAGAAGGATCAGCACCATTTTCAAGTAATAATTTAACAATTTCAGTATGTCCTTCATAAGCTGCGAAATAAAGAGCTGTGGCATTAGTTATTGTCTTGAGGTTAACATCTGCTCCTTCTAATATCAATGCCTCAGCTAAATCCTTATTACCATTCATGCAAGCTTCCATTAAAGCAGTCCAGCCCATATCACTAACGTCATTAATATCAACATTATTTTCTAAAAGATATCTAACAATATTTTCATGATTCCTTCTTACAGCCCAACGTAAAACTGAGAGATCTCTATCATCCTTTTCATTAATATCTGCACCTTTATCTAATGCTTCTTGTACTCCTTTTAGATTGCCTTTATAGGTTGATTCAAAAAGTAACTTGTCTTCTTCACTAAAATCTTCTATTGATGGTTCGAGTTGTTTTATTCTTTGACGTCTTATTATATCCGGTATTATAGGATGACTAGTAACAGACATTGAAGCAACCCCACCAACATCAGCTAAAATTCTATCGGTATATGGTCCTCCTTTCTCTAGAAGTAATTCTACTATTTCTACATGCCCATCTCGTGCAGCAAAATGTAAAGGAGTAAAATCTACCTTATCTTTAATTGTTGAATCTGCTTTTGCATCAAGCAAGAAAGATACTATATCAATAAATCCTTTTGATGCTGCGATATGCATTGCTGTTCCCTCCCACTCGCTAAGAGCATTGATATCAGCTCCTTGATTTATTGCTTCTTTCAAACCTGTCAAATCATTATTTCTAGCGGTTTCAAATAATCGTTCGTTAATCTCTGACATAAGAATATAATAACATCAGTTTTTTTAAGGTTTTATTAGGTGGTTTAGATGATATTACTAATTAAAACAAATTATTTTTTCTTTTGCGCTTTCTTATAATCATCCAATATTTTATTGAGTATAATTTTTGGATTTGAATTAATCCTGAATTTTCGTTTAAAATAACGGCAAACATTATTTATATCGCGAATTAAATATTCCTTGGCATTTGGATGAGTTGCTTTTACATATTGGGGAAAATCAATGATTAGAAAATCTTCTTTTGGGGTTATTAGAATGTTATACTCTGATAGGTCTCCGTGAATAATATTGCCTTTTATAAATAACTTATACAATTCTGCCATAATGCCATCGAAAATTTTTTCAGGTTTTTTCAGCTCATTGCAATTAACTAATTCAGTACCTTCATAAAAGTCCATGATGATAATATGTCTGTTATAATCAATTACATTAGGTGTTTTTGCTTTAATTTTTTGAGCTATTTGTAACCCTTCATATTCTCTTTCCGCAGAAAGGCGTGATTTATAGAGCCAATTAATATGCCCTCTTTGTCCTATGTATGCTCTTAATTTCTTACTCCGTGTAAAACTGGGTCTCCCAACACGATGAATCTTTGCGACTAGTGTATTTTGTCGTGGATCGTAAGCCAAAAAGACATCTGATTCTTTTCCTTTACCAATTTCTAAACCAATTGCTACGATTGTATCTCTTTCTGATAGTGCTCTAAATGCTAAAGTGTCATAACCATGGTGAGAAAGTTGGTAACCTATAAAATGACCCTTCCATCGAATTATTAATTCCTTTTCATGTAAACCATCAAGTCTTTGTAGAACTTGATCAGGGCTGAGTTTGCTTAGTTCCACTAGTGATTCAATATTAACATATTCAGATGTTCGCATTCCTACTTCTATAGCTTGGAGGATGCGATAATCTTGCTTTTGGAGCTCTAGTAGGCTTTCAGCAGCTTTAGACATATTTATAATATACTCCTTTCTTTACAATAAGGTGTTGGGTAATTAAGATTTAATGGTCATTTTAAATTATTCCCATAAAAATTATTATAATTTAGCAATTATCTAATTCTTCAAATCAAAATAAGAAAGAGCAAATGAATCATTTAATAGTTTTTCTTTAAAACAATCATTAAAATAGTAACAGAAACTTTTATTTAATACATCTTTTTTAAATAGTACTTCACAGCTCAAAGAGTTGAGGTAGAATTTTATGCCAGAAGAAACATTGCAAGTAGATAGTGATAGAATAACTGTAGTAGCTAAAGCCTTATCATCTAAAACTAGAGTTCAAATATTAAAGATGACTGCTGAAAAGGACATTGATGTTAGTAGGATAGCTGCATTATTAAATCAAACAGAAGCAAATATTAGTGCTCAAATAAAAATCCTTGAGGACGCTGAATTATTGAGTTCACGCTATGAACCGGGGATGCATGGCGTAAGAAAGATTTGTACGACAAAGGTTGATACTGTTATTTTAAAGTTATAATCTGGAAATAATTAATTTTATTTCTAAAATTATCTTGTTTTTAGATATTTTAACTTAATTGCATCATTTTCGATTCTTTTTACGATTGATAGCTGCCTCAATAAATCCTCTGAATAAAGGATTTGGTTTCCAAGGTAATGAAGTGAATTCTGGATGGAATTGTGATCCCATGAAGAAATCTTTGTTTGGTAATTCAGCTATTTCCATTCTTCGACCATCTTCTGAAGTTCCGGAAAACACTAATCCTGCATCTTCTAATCTCTTAATATATATAGGATTAACTTCAAACCTATGTCTATGGCGTTCAATGATTTCTTCTTTCTGATATAAGTTAAAAGCTCTAGTGTTCTTTTTCAATAAAACTTTTAATCCCCCTAATCTCATTGTTCCTCCCAGATCGTCTACTTCCTTTTGTTCAGGAAGTAAATCAATAACTAGATTTTTTGATTTGTTGTTACATTGATTAATGAATTCATAACTTGATGCATCCTTAATACCAACAACATGTCTAGCAAATTCAATCGTAGCTAATTGAAAACCAAAACACAATCCAAGGAAAGGGATATTATTCTCTCGAGCATACTCGATCATTGAGATTTTCCCTTCAGTTCCGCGATAGCCAAATCCACCTGGTACTAACAATCCATCAAAATTATCAAGATTCTTTACTTTAGCTTTATTCTCTTCAATCTCTTCAGTTTCTATCCAGTCAATTTCCACATCATAATTGAAATAGGCTGCAGCATGTTTAAGAGCTTCATTAACAGAGATATAGGAATCAACAATTTGAGTGTATTTGCCACCCATTGCAATATTGACCTTATCAATAGGATTTTCAAATTTATAGGTTAAATCATTCCATTCTTTCCATTCTGCTTTCTTTACTGTAAGATTTAATTCTTTAACAATTAAATTCCCGAAACCTTGCTTATCAAGTAAATACGGTGCAGAATAAACAGTTTTTAGATCTGGTAATGTAAAGACAGCATTTTTTGGCACGTTACAGAATAATGCCACTTTACGAGTGGTACTTTCATCTAATACATCATGACTTCTACAAACAATTATTCTAGGATTTAGTCCTATACTACGTAACTCCTTTACAGAATGTTGTGTGGGCTTAGTTTTAGGTTCACCTAAATGAACTGGAACGGGAACATAAGTGGTATGTACTAATAATGTGTCCTCTTCATTCTCTTCCATGATCATTTGTCTAATAGCTTCTAAGAATGGTTGAGATTCTATGTCACCTACTGTTCCCCCAATTTCTATTAATAAAACATCGGGATGATTATATTTTGCTACTTCACGAATTCTCTTTTTAATTTCCTCAACAATATGAGGTATGACCTGTACAGTTTGTCCTAAATAATCCCCTGCTCTTTCCTTACGAATAACTTCACGATAGACTTTACCAGTGGTAATATTTTGGGTTTTCTTCATATTTAATCCTAAAATTCGAGCATAATGACCAAAATCAACATCGATTTCTCCACCATCATCGGTAACATAAACCTCTCCATGTTGAATTGGATTCATGGTTCCAGCATCGATATTTAAGTAAGGGTCAATTTTAATCAAATCAATTGTTCCATGTCTTACTTGGATATTTTTTCCTATACAAGAAGTCACAATCCCCTTGCCAATGCCGGACATGACTCCGCCTACTATAAACACAAATTTTGTTTTCTTCGCCATATACTCATCTTCTATCGTTTTAAAAAAAAGACAGTTTCGTTTCTATTATATATAGTTTATTATTTTTTGATTTAAAAGTGTACAGAGGAAAAAAAGCTATTTTTAATGAAAAAAATGAATAATCCCTAAAAAAGGGACTATTTTTATTGAATTGTTAATTTTATTGTGTGGCAGCGGTGATATTACAATCAGCAACTTTGATTGTAGGAATGAAGGTTGGGGTGTAAACTTCCCACCAAGTGATTTGTTTCTGATCACTGCCAATTGCTTGAATATTCTTACTCATCCGTAGTAAATTATCAGCTAATCGTAGTTTTCTTACAGGTTTCTTAATTTCACCATTTTCAATTAGAAACAACCCATCTCGAGGTATTGTGGAGAATTCGCCTTCAAGCATGTTAGTAAAACGAGTATACCAATTAGAAGTCATGTAAATTGTTGGTTTTTTACTATCTTCAATGATTTCATCTAAAGTTTTATCACCAGCTGAATAGACCATATTTGTAGGAAATGGTGCTAACATTTTAGAGCCTGCTCCTAAACTAACCAGCTGTGAATTACCTGTAGATTTAGCTTGCATCATTAATGCACTAGTTGTATTGTGAATTAATCCCATTAAAATGCCATTTTTAACAATAGGCGTTTTTTCTGTTTGTGCTCCTTCTACATCAAATGGAGTGCTTCCTAAGCCTTCACTAATGTGAGGATCATCGACAATGGTTAATTTTTCAGGACCAATTTGTTCACCAAAGTGATCGCCTAAAGGACTCATGCCGATTAATAACATAAGTGGATTTGCTCCATCTGAAATTTGTCCTAATACATTAGCACCAACAGTTGGACTCATGATGAGGTCATAAGTACCAGCCTTTCCTTGTGTACCTCCAACAGCCATCTTAGCTATTTTACCTGCTTCATAACCAGTAACACTCATTTTCTTTTCAATATCTGTCAAATCTCTTCCTACAGCAATATCTTGACCACTACTCTCATTATCAACAAATGATCGGACGGTTAAACGGTAGTAAGATGAATCATAGGCACCATTAGCACCATAACTAGTAAGTAATTCAGTAGTTGATTTGCCAAAATAAAGAACACCTGCAACACGTTTAGCTCCCGCTTCAAGAGATTGTTGAATCGCTATATTAACTAATTCAGGAGCTTTCTCATAGAAAGTATCAATTCGTTTATCAAATAATCTTGGAATTTCTTGATATTTATGAACATCCTTTTGTATACCTGCATATAATTCACTTTCAGGCATTTTTTTAGCAAAATCCATTGCCTTTGTAACAACGGCATCAATTTTCTTAATATTAGGGTCTTGTATATCTACTTGGGTGGTCTTGCGACCGATAGCAAGAAATATTTCTAACAAACTATTTTCCCATTTTTTAGATATATCAATTTGTGAATTTGAGAATCTGATTTGAAAATCAGGACCAAAGGTATATCTAACTAATGATTCAGTCGCACCAAGTTTTTTCGCTAATTCAATTGTGTGTTCAGTTAATGATTTGGTCATTATTGTTTTCCTCCTAAACGAATATTTCTCATACGAACTTCAGCTCCACCCATTGTTACAGGTGCTCCTTGTCCAGGATCTCCTTTACCACAAGTGCCATAAGGAGCTTCATAGCCTTTTGCTACTGCATCAACGCTACCAAACAATCCAAAAGTCGTTAATTCAAGTGTTGGTCGTCTAACCATTTTATCAGTTAGTATTCCATCTTCTATTAGATATACTTCTAATCCAACATATTTACTTTGGAATCTTCTATCATCAATATTCCATTCAGTGAAGCTTTTCATATAGATGCCTTTTTTCACATCTTCAAATAACTCTTCAAATTCATATTCTCCGGGAGCAAAATAGGTATTCGCCATCCTGACAATTGGTTCTCGATCATAACCCATTGCCCTTGCAGCAGCATTTGATTTGGTATTAAATTTATAAGCGTATTCCCGATTAAGAAGGAGTTCGTTCATCATGCCATTTTTTATAAGGTATCTAGGTCGTGCTTTTACGCATTCATCATCATAGAGGTAATAACCAGCACTGTTAGGAATTGATGGATCATCAATCAATGTTACTGCTTCTGTGCCAATTTTTATTTCACCAATTTTCCCATCTTTTAATAAATCGATATAGAACGATTCTCCTGCTTGAGCTCCTTCTCGACCGAGGATTCTATCTCCTTCTGATGGGTGGCCTGTGTTTTCATGAGCAATAATTCCTGATACTTCACCACTTACTATGACATCGACTGTACCAAGTTTCATCTCTTTTGCATTAAAAGCTGTTTTTACTAAAGCTCGATTATCCTCTATTAGTTTCTCTTCAATTTTATCTTCTTTAAACCATTCCCATCCTTTTGTTGAAGCATTTCCAGCAAATCGTTGTTCTGTACCTACAGCACCTTTTGCTGTATTGAAGGTGTAAAAACTAATAAGATTTTTATCAGATTGAACTTTTGATCCTTCGCTATTAATGATATATTTCTTATCATATTGCATTTCCAAAATGAGAGTTCTGGTAACTAAATTTTCACCAAAATCCTGTTCCACTAAAGCTTTATCCAATCCTAGAATATATTTTATCTTTTCTTCATCGGAGATGTCTTCTACTTTTTGCTTTACTTTTGTAGACCATTTAGTATCAACAATCTTCTCTTCAGAAAAAACTATTGGCTCTTTTCTTTTACTAGCTTTAGCCATTTTTAATGTATCATTGATAATTTTATCAATATTTGCTTTTTCTAATTTTGCAGTAGAACAAAATCCTACACCACCGTCAACAATTAATCGAATACCAATTCCTTTCATAGTGGAAACCCCACCACTGAAAAGTGCACCATTGCGTGAGTTATAACTTTCCAATCTAGTATCGATTAATCGAGCTTCGATGTAGCTAGCACCTTTTTTTGTGCCATATTCTACTACGTAGTCAGCGATATCCATATTTTCTAACATTATTTTCTTCAACCTAACTTTATATTCTGTTAATGTATGAAAAACAGTTATTTCTAAAAGTGTTAACTATCTTTTATTAATAAATTAATTGACAATTTATAATTGATTTATAGGTTGTAAATTTATAGCAATCAATTTTGAAAGTAAAAATTAAAAAAACAATTATAAACCATGCTCAAAAATCATTTCTATCATATTAAGAAGTTAAAAGTATCCAAAAATATTTAACTCCATTAATATGCTTAAGATGATTGAGAGTATTAAACGATGTCCTTATTAGATGCAAAAGATTATGCTTCATTAAATGTTCACATGCGCGCTAAGCGTACAGAATTACTACCCGCTGGTACATACAATCTACTTGCTTATGCAACTGATTATCATAATCTAGTTGAAATGCTTGCTAGCACTACCTATAAGGACATACTTCCAATTGAAGATGTTAAACATCCAGATTTATTTGATATCGATTATCGTTTAATGCAATTTTTCGTAGATCAATACAATCAATATCGTAAATTCATCCCTCGTCGTTCTCAACCTTTTGTCAATGCTTACAGTAAAATCTATTTTTACAATAACGTAAAGGCTTTAATTACTGCTTTACATGGTGCAAATAATTTTGAAGATGTAAAAGGTTTACTAATTTCGCTTACAGATGATGAGAATAAAGAAATTGATGACTTGTATCGTTCTAAAGATGTTGAAGATTTAATTTCAGAAATAAAAGATGAAAATCTGAAAGCAGCTTTAGATGATGCTCTTGGAGAGTATCGTTTTTTGGATTTAATTTATCCACTTACGATTGCTATCGATCAATACTTCTATCGTAATCTCTGTCAAGCAATGTCAAAGTTGAAAGGCACCGATAGAGCTGTAGTTAAATCACTTTATGGTTCAAAAATTGATCTTCAAAATATCGAGATTATATTGCGCTCCAAGACTTTCAATATAGCTCCAGATAGCGTAAGAAAATGGTTAATAACTACAGAGTTTTGCACATTAAAAGGTGCAGCTCTTGATAGATTAATTAATGAAAATGATATGGAGACTATATTTAAAATCATTAGAGATGAAACATCATATCGAGACTTAGCTAATAGATTATTAGATAATATAAAGAAAGAGGAGCCACCATTACAGAACTTCGACCTTTACTCAGAGCAAATAATGGTCCACAAAGCAAATGCTATATTTCGTGGAGCAAGTTTCAATGTAGCAGTTTTTCCTGCTTATTTTATACTTAAAGAAATAGAATTACGAAATATTAGAACCATTATCTTAGGAAAAATAGATAAAAGGTCTACGAAAGAGATACTTGATATGATAGTATTAGTCTAAGACTATTACTGAACATTAAAAAGCATTTAAATATCATCAAATTTCAGTAAAAAAACAATGCCGTTAAGTAGGAGGTAAAGCTTATTCGCCTATCAGTAGCAAAAAAAATATTCATCATGATGCAGGTTATAATCCTAGCTTTTGGATTACTAGTTGCTGTAAGACTCGCTATCGCTTTAACAGGAAATCCTTCAGTTCTTCCCGAACTATTAGCTGACCCATCACAAGGTGGTTTAATTGCCATTGGAGCAGGTTTAGCTATTGGATTATCTGGTACTGGAGCTGGTATTGGTCTAGGTACTGCTGCTGCAGCAGCTGCAGCTGCAATTACAGAGAAACCAGAATCATTTGGTAAATTACTAGTACTTCTAGCATTAATCGAAGCTATCGCCATTTATGGTTTTGTTATAGCTTTCGTTTTAGCAGGAAATATTGCCTAGAAAAATGTATTTCTGGAATGAATTATAACGAAAAATTAACTATTAAATTAAAAACGGCTTCTCGGCCGTTCCTCAACTATTTTTTTTAATTTCATCTCTGTTAGTTTAACTCATAAATCTTAATTACCAACAGTTTTTTTAAGCTTAAAAAACATTCATTTCTGAATAAAGGATAATTGATTGGTGAAAAACTTTCAAAGTTTTAACCAATCTTATATTCTAAAAAAACTAACGCATTTTGGGTTGAAAATAAATGTCAGAGCAGAATGGAGAAAGATTTGATTTTGCAACATGGACTAGATTACTTCCCCCATCAGAAATTAGAGCTTTACTAGATTTTAAAGTGAAATATAATTTCGGTGGTGGTTTACCTGGTGCTTTGCCAATTGACACTCTATCCAATATTCTAAAAGAAATTGGTGAAGAAAACGCTAAAGATTATAATTCAGGTAATATTAACAAAGCAATTACCTTATGGAACTATGGCCCAACAGGTGGTCATGAATTTTGCCGACGTATTCTTGCAGATCGTATGAGAAAGGTTGATGATGTTACTCTTGATAAAGAAACTGGTTGGAAAAATGTTATCTTAACAACTGGTTCTCAACAAGCATTATATGCTATTTTAGATACTATAGTAGATCCGGGCGATGTAATTTTAACGCCAAGTCCTGCATATCTTGGATTTTTAGCTCCAGCATTTAAATTAGGTGGTGAAATAGTTACAATTCCAACAGATTTAGAAGGTATGATGCCTGATTATGTTGAAATGGCCATCGATAAGGTCAAGAAGAAATTTAATAAAAAACCATCTATTTTATACGTAGTACCTGATTCTGATAATCCAAAAGGAACTACATTATCTTTTAAAAGACGACAAGCATTATTTGATATTTGTGAAGAGCATGATATTCTACTATTGGAAGATCAAGCTTACAAAGAAATTCAATTCAAAGGTACACCAATTAAACCAATTAAATCATTAGATAAAGATAATACAAGAGTAGCTTATTTGAGGACTACATCTAAAGAAGCAGCTGTTTTACGTATGGGTTATTCAGTTTTACCAGAAACATTGAAAAATGAGGTTTTAAAAGATAAGGGTTATCTTGATCTTTGTTCCCCAACAATTTTACAAAAAATAATGGCTATTTATTATGAAAAATACATTGATAAAGTACTTCCTGAATGCCTTAAAATTTATAAAGAACGCTCTGAGGCCATGCTAAAAGGGATAGAAGAATCCTTCCCCGCTGGTACTCACACTAAACCTTCAGGAGGATTCTTTGTTTGGTATGAATCTGAAAAACAATTCGACTCCAAGAAATTCTTGAATGATTTCGGAATTCCCAACGATGTTATGTTTGTTCCAGGTGCAGCTTTTTATCCAATTAAAGGATGGTCTTTAGATGAAAACGCTAATAATTTAATTGAATCTAAAGCTAAAAGCAATACAATGAGATTAGGGTATTCCTATAATAGCAAAGAAGACATCTATATTGGTATAACAAGATTAGGAGCTCTTCTTTCCAAGGAACTATCTTAATTAAAGGAGTTTATCGTATAAAGATAAATTACCTTTTCTTATTTTTTTATAATCTTCCATTTATTTATCAAAATCGTTATTGAAGTAACAATTATAAAATGCAGATGCAAAAGTTTTTATCTATTAGCTCTTGAATGTCTTAAGACTTCATACAGGTGAAATTTGAAATGAGTTTATTACCTGACAGAATGAAAACGGTAAAAGTAGTTGTTACACAGGATGCTGTTCGTACTTTACAAAGGTTTTTATCGACTTGTAATGATATAGAAGTGATAGATGTCCAAAAGAAGCAATTTGATATTAACTCTTTTGAGTATGGTCCTAAAATTAGAGACTTAAATGCTGATTTTGCTAAAGTTATTGATCATTTTAAAATTAAAGAGAAATTTGGCAAAAGTAAAATAAAAATCAATGATTACGAATTAAAAACAGTTTTGAAAGACGTTGAAGATTTATATCAAGATGCTGTTCTTAAATTAAAGCAAATTGATGAACGAATTATTCTCGGGAATCAAGAACTTGAAATGAATAAATCTATTATTGAAATCGCCAAAAATCTTATTCCTTTTGGATTTAGTTTTGAAGATCTAGAAGAGGATGGCACTTACTTTAGTATAATTGTTGGGAGACTTGAAGCTAAAAGAGTTCCACGATTTAAATGGAATTTAGATGCAATAACTGATGGAAACTATGTATTGAAAGATACAAAATCTGAAGGTAATTACTCCTTTATGGCTATTGGCTTCTTGGAGCGATATCAAGATGATGTTAATCGTTTATTGGCAGCTTATGGTTTCGAAAAATATACTGTTCCAGAAAGAGTTTCAGGAAATCCTGAGAAAGTTGTGAAGAAAAGCACAGAACTAATAGCTTTATTGGAAGATCGTATAAAAGAGTTGAATAAAGAAGCTGAAGCTATAATAAATGATAGAGGGCAAGAAATCTTAGCTTTTAATGAGCAATTAGATTTTGAACAAAATTATCTTAAAATATCAAATATGATGAGACATACTAAACGAAATGCCACTCTATGGGCTTGGATACCACAAAAACGTATGAAACCATTTGAATCGGGTATTTTAAAAATTACTAATAATAATGCAATTGTTGAATTTTCAAAACCTGTATTTGAAGAATCTGAATATCCAACTAAAACCTCTGTGCCAAAATTTGCTAGAATTTATGATGTTTTAGTTAATGCTTATGGAACTCCAGGCTACAACGAATTTAATACAGCAATCTTGTTGCAGATTTTCTTCCCAATTATGTTTGGAATAATGTTTGCTGATGTTGGTCATGGATTACTATTTATGCTTACTGGTTTTTGGGGATTAAGTCTTAAAAACCGTAAATTAGGGGGTACAGGTTTCATGGATGAAATAAGAGGTTACTTCAGAAGCGGTTATATGTTAATCATAGTTTCAGGTTTTGTATCCATGATATTTGGAGTACTTTATGGCTCTTATTTCGGTGGTACTCACGAAATTGCATCATATATACCAAAACCAATATGGTTTGGCCCAGAAGGACATGAGTTACATAATGGTGCAACACCAGTAATCTTGATGCTTGAATTATCATTACTCATTGGTATGATACATATGACAATTGGTTATATTCTAAGATTCATTAGTAATATTAGACACAAACACTATACTGAAGCATTTCTTGTTACTTTAATGTGGACTATTTTCCATTGGTCATTATTTATACTTGTCTTTACTTTTGGTACTAACTTTATGGAATGGTTCCAATTTAGTAATTCAGGCACATTTGATTTAGCATTGTTATCGATTGGAGGAGAACCAATACAGTTCTTTACCATTAATCATGCATTGATTTTCTTCTTAATCGGTTTCCTTGGACCCATTCTAGTAATGGGTATCTATTTAGGTACTCATGGATTAGATGGAGCAGCTGAATTAATTGAAATTCTCCTTTCGACACTATCAAATACTGTTAGTTATGCTCGAATTTTTGCTATGAATGCAGTTCATGGTGCATTAAGTCATATCTTTACTTTAACAATATTTACTGGAGAAGAAGGCGGCTTAGGTGTAATCAATTATATTGGTATGGCTATAGGCTCGCTAGTAATACTTGTACTTGAAGGATTATTCTCATTCATACAAACTCTCAGATTGCAATGGGTAGAGTTCTTTAGTAAAATGGGTTACAAAGGAACAGGTATTAAATTTCAATCAATAGCTATTGAAAGAAAATATTCAATCCGAGGGTAAATAAAAAAATCTGTTATTATTAACAGATTATTTTTCTTTTTATTTTATAATAAAATTAGTTGATTAAAAGAGGAGATTTTATTCTCCACTTCTAATTAGCGTTAAAAAGTAAATTCGAAATCTTCTTGTTCTGGTTCTGGTTTAACTCTTCTAGCTGCATCAGCAATGATCTCAGGGTGTTGTTCTTTGACGTGTTCTCGCCAATTCTTAACCCAAAGACCGCAATAGCAGCACATATAGCGCTCTTCTTTCTCTTCTTTTTCTTCTCTATATTTCAAATATTTAGGATGGCGCCTTCTCATATGTTCTTCTTCATCTTCTATTATACTCTGACAGATCTTGCATATCTTCAGACCATCCTTACGTCTCACAATAAATTCATTCATATTCTTTGCCATAGTTTGCCCCCCGGCTTGGGTTTAATGCATAGCAGGCATTAATTAGATAATCCTTACTCGCTGGTTATTATTATTGCCAATAATTATTATATGAACCTTTCCCTTTATATAGTAGTTTTTAATGATAAAAGAATTGAACAATCTAAAGTTTTAAAGATTCATTTAATTAAAAGTTGGTTTAATGTTTATCCTTATTTTATACAAAATTAAATGTTGGAAAAAGACGCAAGATTTTTAAAGCGATTGTATAAGTTTGCATTACTGCTGCGCTGAACTTCTCTAAGCGCGAGCATCATTGGGCTCCGACCTTGCATGGACTATGCAGAAGGGGAGTCGCGCCTCTTGGAGGTTCCAGGAATAACAATATCTTGAATATTTGTTCGCTGGATTAAAGTTACAATAAATTGTGGGTTAATATCCCATATTAGTCGTCTTTACGATAATGAGAAAAATAAAATTATAAAAAATGAGGAAATGCAAATGCCACAATACGGTTATTCGATTTACGGCTTAGATCCGGATCGTACTGCCATTGCTAGTGCACGAGAAGTTGACATTAGCCCAAAAGCATCACGGGAAATTTGCAATTTTATTAAGGGTATGTTTTTGGATAAAGCTAAGGAATATCTTGAAGAAGTTGTTGCTATGAAAAGATCCATTCCTTACAAACGACATAAGAAGCATGTTGCCCATCGCAAAGATCTTGCTAAATGGCCTGCTGGTCGATATCCAGTTAAAGCTGCAAAGAAAATCCTTGAAGTGTTGGAAAATGCTGAGAATAATGCTGAATTCAAGGGTTTAGATGTTGAACGAATGAAAATCATCCATGCAAGTACCCATAAAGGCATGATAGTTAAGAGATTTTTCCCAAGAGCTCAAGGCTCTTCCTCTCCCAAGTACAACTATCTCACACATGTAGAAATAGCAATTGAAGAGGTTTAGATTTTGTCCGCAATTAATCATTTCATAAAAAAAGGAATTCGTCAAGCTGAAATAGATGAGTACTTAGCTAATGAGCTAAAACGTGCCGGGTATGGTGGAGTTGATATTTCAAAAACTCCCTTAGGTGAGCGAATTACCATCCACGCTTCAAGACCAGGTATTGTTATTGGTCGTCGTGGAAAAAACATTCGTATGATCACTGATGAATTAAGCAATAGATTTGGTCTTGAAAACCCACAAATCGAAGTTAAAGAAGTAGACAATCCTGAACTAAATGCTAAGGTAATGGCTTACTCTTTAGTTTCTGCGATTGAACGAGGAGTTCACAGACGAAGAGCTGCTTATTCAGCTTTAAGAAGAATATTAAATGCTGGCGCAAAAGGCTGTGAGATAATTATAGCTGGTAAATTAACAAGCAAGAGATCTCGTCATGAAGCTTATAGAATGGGCTTTTTAGCAAAAAGTGGTGAAATCGGTTCAGAATTAGTCGAATCAGCAAATGCTATAGCAGTTGAAAAATTGGGTACTATTGGCGTCACTGTTAGTATTATGAGAGGAGACATCCCATTACCTGATGAAATTGATATCCAATCAATTAATCTTGATGTTGAAGAAGAAATAATTGATAAAGAAATCAGTCCCGAAAAAGAACCTAAGAAACCAGAAGCTGAGGAGAAAGTAGCTCCTAAGAAAGAGGAAGAAGCAAAAAAGACTCCAAAAGTGGAGAAAGAACCAATTTCAAAGAAAACTGATCTTGATCTTAAAGTTGAGGAATTATCAGATTTAATTGAGAAAACACCTGGTGAGGATAAGAAAGCTCCTACTAAGAAAGAAGAAGAGAAACCAAAGACTACTACTGAAAAGAAACCAGAACCAGCTAAGATAACAACAACAAAGAAAGAAGTTGATGATAAAGCTAAAACTGAGATTAAAAAAGCACCCTCTAAAGATATTGACACCAAAACAAAAACTGATACTAAGAAACCTACAACCACGACTAAAAAAGCTGATGATAAAACTAAAGTTACAGACAAGAAAACTGACACAAAAGCAAAAACAACTACAACCAAGAAAACTGATGATAAAGAAAAATCTGATGCTAAAAAAACTGATAACAAAGCAAAAACCGATGCTAAGAAAACCGACTCTAAAGCTAAAACTACAACTGATAAGAAATCATCCAGCAAAACAAAAGACGATGCAAAAGCTAAGGATGATTCTAAGAAATCTTCCAGTAAAAAGTCCTCAAAAGGATCAAAATCTGATAAAGATGAAAAGAAAAAGTAGTAGGTGTAATTGAAAATGGCAATATTAAGAATGCGTGAAATTCGCTATATGACGGCTGAACAAAGAAAGAATCAATTAAAGAATTTGCAAAAAGACCTCGCTCATTTACGAGCAGGTGTAGCAACTGGTGGTTCATTAGAAAAACCCAGTCGTGTTAAAGAAGTCAAGAAGACTATTGCTAGAATATTAACAATAATGAAAGAGAATGGTGAAATTTGAATCCAATAACACCACAAAATATCCATAGACATGAGTTGATAGGTTTGAAAGTTGAAATCATAAAAGCTACTGATAAACAAATGATTGGCATTCATGGATTAATTATCGATGAATCTCAAAATATGTTTACCCTTCAACTATCTGATAATATGTCTAATAGGATAATGGTTCCGAAAAAAGATTGTGTTTTTCGGTTTACATTGCCTTCAATGGAACTTGTGGAAGTGGATGGAATTTTACTAAAATTAAAACCAGAAAATCGTCTAAAGAATGTTATTCGTAATAGGTGGTAAAAAAATGTCAAGATATATTGGCGTGGATGTTCCAGAACCAGAAAATGTCTGCGATGACATAAATTGTCCTTTCCATGGTACGCTTCGTGTAAGAGGAAGGGTCATCAATGGAACAGTCATTAGCCACAGAATGCAAAAATCCGTTGTTGTTAGAAGAGATTTCCTCTCATATGTTAGTAAATACAAGAGGTACGAAAGGCGTCATAGTACTATTAGCTCTCATAATCCTCCTTGTATTGATGCTCGAGAGGGTGATAATGTAACAATTATGGAATGTAGACCGTTGAGTAAATCAGTTTCTTATGTCGTAATTGCTAAAGAAACCCCAACGGAGGGCACTACTGAATAGAACAATTCCTGAGGAGAAATAAAAATGTCAAGAAGAAAGGTAACTGGTATTTCACTCCCACGATTGAGCAAGGGTGTTAGCGTAGGTACTCGCTTAAATTGTGCAGATAATACCGGTGCAAAAATAATAGAAATTATTGCTGTAAAAGGTTTTAAGGGTCGCCTTAATCGGTTCCCAACTGCCTCAGTAGGAGATATGATTATTGTCTCTGTTAAAAAAGGCACACCTCAAATGAGACGACAAGTACTCCCAGCAATAGTAATTCGCCAAAGGAAGATGTATCGTAGACCAAATGGTCTTTGGGTACAATTTGAAGATAATGCTGCTGTAATCGCAAGTCCTGAAGGTAGCCCCAGAGGAAGCGAAATTCGTGGCCCAGTTGCTAAGGAAGCAGCTGAACGATGGCCAAGAGTTGCCCATGCAGCTAGTACTATTGTATAAAAGGTCTGATAAGGAGTAGTTAAGAATTGAAAAAGAATCAAAACATATCAAAACAACCTTCAAAGAAAAGAAAGCAGCTTTATACTGCCCCATTACATACTAGAAGGAAGATACTTACAGCCCCTCTAACACCAGTATTAGCTGAAAAAGAGGGTATAAAGCAGCTTGTTATTCGTAAAGGTGATACAGTAAGGATTAGAAAAGGATCTTTCAAAGGTATTGAAGGTGAAGTCTCTAAGGTTGATTATAAAACTATGAGATTAACTGTTGAAGGTATCACATTTGAAAAATCCGACGGTTCTGCACAACACTTTCCTGTGAGAGCTTGTAATTGTGAAATAATCAATTTGAAAAACATGAAAGATAAACGCAGAAGAGCTGTTGTCAGTAGAAGAACTTCAGTAGCTATAGAGGAAGAAGCTGAAGAAGTTGAAGAAGACTCAGAGGAATAAGAGGAACGTGAAAAAAAATGACAAAAACTGGTGGTTCAAAGCATCAAAAGAGAATTTCATCCCCAAGAAACTGGGTTATCCCTCGTAAAAAACATAAGTTTGTTTACAAGGCAGATCCAGGACCACATGGAGCTTTAGATAGCATGCCTTTGGGTATTCTATTGCGAGATGTCCTTAAGGAAGTTGAAACTTCTCGTGAACTTAGATACATCTTGAACAGAAAATTAGTTTCCGTTGATGGAAGAGTAGTTAAGAATCTTAAGTTTCCAGTTGGTTTGATGGATGTTATTTCTATAAGTGAAATAAACAAATCCTTTAGGATTCTTCCTCATGAATTGCATGTTATGATGCCTTATGAAATCAAGAAAGCCTCTTCAGATGTTAAAGCTTGTCAAATCAAGAATAAAACAACAATAAAAGGTGGTATTGTACAATTAAATCTCCACGATGGTAGAAATATCCTCTTGCCAAAAGAAGAAGGAATTGAACAAAAGTATCGCACAAGAGATACTGTAATAATAAAATTACCATCACAAGAAATCGTAGAACACTATCCCTTTGAAGAAGGAAAATATGCGATCATAACACAAGGACGAAACGTTGGTAAACATGGAACAATTAAGAATTTTCAATGGCGTTTTGGTCCAAGAGCATCAACAGTAACAATCACCACTGATAAAGGTGAAGAAGTACAAACGACTCCAGAATACATCTTCGTTATTGGAGATAAAGGACCATTCTGGGGCGCTGATGGAGTTGATAAATCATGAATAAAGAGGGCATACTAAAAGATTGGACTGATCATGTAATGCGTAAGCCAAAGATCTCATCCTTAATTATTCATTGTAGCGTTGGAGAATCAGGTGAAGCTCTTGAACGAGTGAAACAAATCATTGAATCTATTGGTGAAATGAAAAGTGTTGAAACTCGTGCAAAAAGAACTTACCGAGAATTCGGCGTCCGAAAAGGTGAACCCATCGGCACATTAGTTACAATCAGAGATCAAAAGAAAATTTCTAAGCTAATACCAAGATTGTTTGATGTTCGAGATAATAAAATCTCTCAACGTTCATTTGATAATGAAGGTAATTTTGGTTTTGGAATTAAAGAACACATAAACATTCCGGGAACAAAATATGACCCAAACCTTGGAGTTACAGGACTAGACGTGCTAATCCATTTAGAACGTCCAGGTTATAGAGTGAAAAGAAGATTCCGATCACCAAAGAAGATCCCTGTGAAGCACAGGATCTCTAAAGAAGAAGCGATAGTCTTCGCTGAAACCGAATTAGGATTAACTGTTGAATAGGTGAAATCAAATGGCTAAAGGTTCAGGTACGAAATCAAAGAAAGTCACTTATGGAAAAGGTTCACGAACTTGTACACGATGTGGCGCTCGTGAAGGCCTTATTCGAAGACATGGCTTGAACGTCTGTCGACGTTGTTTCAGAGAAATAGCTAGTACAGTCGGTTTCAAACGATATGGAGGACATGGAGGATAATATCCTTCTATCCTAGGATAAAATAGGTGATGAAAAAATGCCACTTTTAGACACACTAGCAAACGCAATGAATAACATTCAAAATGCTGAGAAATTAGGCAAACGTGAAGTTTACTTAAAACCTGCTTCAAAACTCATTTCATCAGTGATCAAAGTAATGATGGCTAAAGGCTACATTGGTGAATTTGAATTCATTGATGATGATAGAGCAGGGATATTCAAAGTTCAATTGCTAGGAAGGATTAACAATTGCGCTGTTATTAAACCGCGCTTTTCTGTTAAACATAGAGAATTCGAATCATGGGAAGAAAAATATCTCCCAGCAAGAGATATCGGAATTCTCATTGTCTCAACACCAAAAGGTGTTATGAGTCATGAAGATGCCAAAGCATTAGGTATCGGAGGAAGACTCCTCGCTTTTATCTACTGATTTAGGATGGGATAGTAAAATGCCAAAAAGTGTATTTGCTGAAAGAAACATCGAAGTGCCAGAAGGCGTAAACTTAGACCTTAAAGGTATGAAGGTCTCAGTTGTTGGTCCAAAAGGTACCTTGGAAAGAGATTTCACAGGCGAACCAATCAATTTGAAATTAGCTAAGAAGACATTGAATATGTCTGTAGCTTTCCCAAGACGAAGAGAACAAGCTATGCTAGGAACGATTGCTGCTCATGTAAAGAACATGATTGTTGGTGTAACTGAAGGTTATACCTACAGATTAACAATAGTTTATTCTCACTTTCCAATAACAGTGGATATTAAAGGTAAAGATATCATTATCAAGAACTTATATGGTCAGAGACATCCTCGAACAGCTAAGATTTTTGGTGATGATGTTAAAGTCAAAGTTGAAGGTGATGAGTTAATCATCACAGGTATAAATAAGGAGCATGTTGGTCAAACAGCAGCTAATATCCAAGAAATCTGTAAGCTTCGTGGAAAATACCACAAAGATCCCAGACGTTTCATGGATGGTATTTGGTTATCTAACCAATCTGTTGGTATCGAATAGGTGTGATTAGTGATGACAGTAAACAAACGACTACTTCGAAAGAGAGACAGGATGCGACAATCTCGTCCAAAATTCAGAAGACAAGAAAGCTGGCGCTACAAACGAGTCAAATCAAGCTGGCGTAAACCAATTGGTATTGATAATAAAATGCGCCATCACAAAAGAGGTATACCAACAATAGTCAAAATAGGTTATAGAGGACCAAAAGCTGTTCGTGGTCTAACAAGAAGTGGAAAAATCGAAGTACTAGTTCACAATGTTGATGAATTAGAAAAAGTAGATAAGAAAACTCAAATTGCTCGATTAGCTTCAACTGTTGGTGTTAAAAAGAAAGTAGCAATAACAAACAGGGCTGATGAACTTGATATCAAGATCATTAATAGACCTGAGGAAGCATTAACTTTCGCTACAATCTCAGAAATTTCAGATGAACTTCTATTAGAAGATGAAAAAGGTGAGAAAGCTAGCAGTGCACCACGTAAGAAGAAACCCAAATCTGGTGAAGAATTATCACTTGATGAATTAGACGAACTTGAAAAAATTGAAGCTGAGCTTAAGAAATCCACTAAATCAAAAACAACTACAACCAAGAAATCAACAACCACTACTACAACAAAGAAACCAACAAGCACAACTACAAAGAAAAGCACAGCCACTACTGCCAAGAAACCTTCAACGACAGCAGCTAAAAAACCAGCTACAAGTACTACTAAGAAAACTACCACTACAACAACCAAGAAACCATCAACCACTACCACTAAAAAGACGACTTCAACAGCTAAAGCTCCTGAAAAGAAATCAACTACAAGTACAAAATCAACTTCTAGTAAGACAACTGATACTAAGAAGAAAACAACTACCACTAAGAAAGAATAATGAGGTAAAAGAAAATGACTGACGTAAAAACTCAAAGAAATATCGCTGCAGATATCTTAGGTGTAGGTGTAAATAGAATATACATTGATCCTGATGCTGCAGATGAGGTTCAAATGGCACTTACTAGAAGAGATATTCGGGCGCTTATTCATAGTGGTGCTATACAAGTTCGCAAAGAACAAGGAATCAGTCGAGGTAGAGCTCGTGAACTCCACTCCAAAAGAGTAATGGGTCAAAGAAGGGGTCACGGTAGTCGTAAAGGACGTAAATCTGCTCGAACTGATTTAAGAAGAGAATGGATTAATAGAATCCGAAAGCAACGTGCTTATTTGAGAGTTCTCAGAGATAAGAACTTCATAGATAAGGCAACCTATCGTTTGCTTTACCTTCGAGCAAAAGGTGGAATGTTTCGTTCTGCTAATTATCTAAAGATGTACATTCAGGATAATCGTATGTCTAAAAGAAAGCTCCCAGAGGTAGATGCAGTGATGCGAGAATTACGCGTTGCAAAATCCAAAGATAAAAGGAGTTCGTGATTAATATGGCTCGAAGTGCAAATTATCATGTTCCTTTCAGAAGAAGAAGAGAAGGAAAAACAAACTTCCATCGTAGAAAGAGATTGCTCCGTTCAGGCAAAAATCGTTTAGTGGTTCGAAGATCCAATAAACACCAACGTGTTAGTATTGTCTATGCCAAAGTTATTGGTGATGAAACATTAGTTGATGCCAGCTCCCAACACTTGAAAAAGTATGGTTGGAAAGGCGCAACTAGTAATGTTCCAGCATCTTATTTAACCGGTTATCTTGCAGGGAAATATGCAAAAGCACTTGGTATTAAGGATGCAATACTTGATATTGGTATTAATACTTGTAGCAAAGACACTAGGATTTCAGCCTTACTTTGTGGAGCAGTTCATGCAGGTTTAACAATACCTCATGATCCTGAAATCTTCCCTTCTGAAGATAGATATACAGGTAAAATTATCGCTGACTACGCAACAGAACTAAAGAAGAAAGATGCTAAAAAATATGACAAGCAATTTTCAGGTTATACAAAGAATTCTGCTAAACCAGAAAGTTTGCCAACATATTTCAAAGCAACAATAAAAGCTATTGATGATGAATTAGCTTCTGGTGCAATGAAAAATAATTTGAAAAGTAGAAATGACAAGAATAAGAAAAGTAAGAGTGCTCCTAAGAAGAAACCTACTGCTCCTATGAAACCAACTACTCCTGCAAAATCAACTACAACAACTCAAAAACCAAAGACCGCAGATGCAACAACATCAAAACCAAAAACCACAGATACTACAACGCCAAAACCAAAAACAACTGACACTACACCAAAATCAAAAACTACTACCACAACTACTAAACCAACTACAACTGAATCTAAGAAAAGCACAACAACTACCACAACAAAAACGCCACAACCTAAATCTACACCTACAAAAACCACCTCAACTACTCCAAAGAAACCTACCGCTGAAACAAAAACTACTGAAAAGAAACCATCTTCAAGCACAACAAAGAAAGCAACTACAACTGAGAAGAAACCAACTACAACTGAGAAGAAACCAAGTAGCAGTAGTAGCACTAGTAAGTCATCCACTACCACTAAGAAATCTACTACAGGAACAAAATCAAAGAAGTGATAGAAAATGGCAGAAATGAATGAATGGAAACCAAAAACAAAGCTCGGTGCAATGGTCAAAAAAGGCGAGATAACCTCAATTGATGAGGTCTTCCAACAATCATTGAACATTAAAGAGGAAGAAATTATCGATGCTTTAGTACAAAACCTTGAAGATGAGGTAATTAACATAAATATGGTACAAAGACAAACCGATGCTGGCGAGAAATCTAGATTCAAAATCTGTGTTGCTGTAGGAAATCGAAATGGTTTTGTTGGTATTGGCGAAGCTAAAACAAAAGCAATTGGTCCAGCAATTCGAAAAGCAATTACAAGTGCAAAACTCAATCTTGCTCCAGTGAGGAGAGGATGTGGTTCTTGGGAGTGTTCCTGCCATGATCCACATAGCATCCCATTCCAAGTACGAGGTAAAACTGGTAATTGTGAAGTTATTGCTAAACCTGCTCCAAAAGGTTTAGGATTAGCATCTGGTAACATTGGAAAATATGTCTTTGAATTAGCTGGAATAACTGATATCTGGACTAAATCAAAAGGAGAAACAAGAACAACTCCGAATTTCGCTAAAGCAACATTTGAAGCTTTGAAAGAAACCTATAAGGTTATGACCCCAAGAGATTGGGGTAGATAAATGATGGATGTGAAGTTAAATGTCAAAAGATAAGCAAAACTTGTTGGCAATTGTTAGAATTAGAGGTCAAGTTGATCAACCTCATGACATTCTACGAACTCTTGAATTACTTAATATAACCCGTCCAAATCATTGTGTTATTGTTCCAAATGATTCCACTCATCAAGGCATGGCTCAAAAAGTAAAAGATGTAGCTACTTGGGGTGAAATCAGCAAGAAAACATTAACAGAATTAATTAAAAAGCGTGGCCGAGTTCAAGGTAATAAGAAAATCAGCAATGCTTTTCTTAAAGAGCAAAAATTTGAAACAATGTCTGAGTTCATCACAGCTCTCTATGATGGCAAAGCTGATATGCGTCGAATAGATGGCTTAAAACCTTTATTCAGATTACATCCACCAAGGAAAGGTTTCAAAGGTGTTAAGGACCCAATCACCCGTGGTGGTGATTTAGGTTATAGAGGCGAAGCGATTAACGATCTCCTCGAAAAAATGATGTAAGAGGTAAGGATAATGGTACAACGATTTAGAAGAAAGGTTAGAAAACAACGTGGTAGCATGCACCATGGTTGGGGTATCCAAAAAGGCCACAAAAAAGCAGGTAGCCGCGGTGGTCGTGGTAATTCTGGTGGCGATACTCATGAATGGATGCACTCAATCAAAATAGGTAAGAAATACGGTAAAAATGGTTTTGTCCGTCCACCACGTGCTTCAATACCTCAAAAAGCAATCAATATTGGTGAATTATCTGATCGAATAGATTATTTCATCGAAAAAGGCATTGCAACAAAAGAAGGCCGAAGTATTACCATTGACACTACAAAAATGGACATTACCAAGGTCTTAGGTAAAGGCAAAGCAATCAAGATGACTGTAATAGCAGTAGGATTTACCGCATCAGCTAAAGAGAAAATCGAAAAAGCTGGTGGCACTGCTCAAATAGCATCTTAGAATCTTATCCCCTTACAAAATCTCCGGTTTTCGGAGATCTCTTTTTATTTTTTAAACTGCTATTAGTGGAAGGTAGTGATTAATAGGTAAATTTAAGAGAAAGCTAAAAAAAGTAAATTAAAATATTCACAATTATTAATCCATATATGAGTAGATTCCCTTGTCAAGTAATATAAATAATTTAAAAGAACAGATAAAAAAAGCTTCAAAAACCCATCCTGAAAAGTATTATCCCGTTAAATCTTTACGTGAATTAGGTTTTAATAGTAATAGTTGTAAACATTGTGGAAAGGTTTTTTGGACAATTGAACCTCGAGATTATTGTGATGAACCACAATGTCGATTGAATAGTGGGCAATTACCTTATGGTTTCATTGAGAATCCTCCATCAACAAAACGTTATAATTACACAGAAACATGGACTAAAGCTTGGGTACCAATTTTTGAAAAACATGGTCATACAGTCATCCCTCGTTACCCCATAGTTGCAAGATGGCGAGATGATACCGAATTTGTGCAAGCATCGGTTTACGGATTCCAACCACATGTAGTAAGCGGAGAAGTTGATCCTCCTGCAAATCCAGTTTTAATCCCTCAACCTTGCTTAAGATTCAATGATATTGATAATGTGGGATTATCTGGCAGGCATTTTACCTCTTTTGTTATGGTTGGCGAATTAGTATTCAATAAGCCGGGTAAATTCATTTACTTTATGGATGAAGGGATAAAATATATTCATGATTATTTGACAAATGGATTAGGGATAAACGAAAAAGAAATCATCTACCATCAAGACCAATGGATGGGTGGTGGTAATTTAGGGAGCTCACTTGAATTCTTTGTTCGTGGATTAGAGGTTGGTAATCAAGTTTATATGACTTATAAAATTGAACCTAATGGTTCATATAGTGATTTACCAACTACGGTCATTGACATGGGAGCAGGTTTAGGACGATCTACTTGGTTGATTAATGGGACACCTACTCAATATGAAGTGAATTTTAATACCGTACTACCCAAAGTACTAAAGAAAGTCGGAATAAAACCAAATCAGAGCTTCTGGAAAAGGTATGCGATCTATAGTGGTGTATTAAATTATACAGAAACCGATGTTGCTAGAGTCTGGGTAGATGTTGCTAAATTAATGGGTGAAGATCCAAACGATATGAAAAAAGAAATACAACCATTGAAAAGCATCTATTCAGTAATTGACCATAGCCGTTCACTTTTATGGGCTATTTCAGATGGAGCTCTGCCATCAAATGTTGGTGGTGGGTATAACCTTCGTTTCTTACTTCGAAGAGCTTGGTCTATTTTAGCTGAAAATGAATGGAATATTGATTTATATGAAATAATGGAATGGCACATGGAAGATTTGAAAGATCTCTTTCCAGATTTTACTAAACATGGCGATACTGTGCAAAAAGTCATTGATTTGGAATACAGTCGTTATAAGAGCACGAAAGATAAAGGGATGAAGATTCTCAAAAAGCGTTTAGAATCATCTAAACCAATCTCAACTGATGAATTAGTAACCCTCTATGACTCCAATGGTATCGTTCCTGAAATGGTTGTCGAAGTATCCAAAGAAATAGGAAAAGAAATCCGAATACCTGATGATTTCTATAGTCGTTTAAATGAAATACATGAGCAAACAAGCATACAAAAACCATTAGCTACACAAGCTGATATCAAAATCCCTGATGATTTAGCTGATACAGAAATCAATTATGAACTGATGACTTTTGATGGTGAGATAATTTGGCAAGACAAAGATATTGTTGTGTTAAAGAAAACAGCATTCTATCCAACATCAGGTGGTCAATTACATGATTTAGGAACAATAGATGGTATACCTATTAGGGAAGTTCGTAAGGTTGGAGCAGTAGTTGTTCATATCCTTGAAAAACCATTACCCACTAAACGTACAAAAGTTCATTGTACTATAGACCCACATAGAAGAAGAATTTTAATGAGTCATCATACTGCAACTCATATAGTTAATGCTGCAGCAAGAGAGACATTGGGTTCTCATGTTTGGCAAGCTGGTGCAGAAAAAACATTGGAAAAAGCTCGTTTGGATATCACTCATTTTGATTCTTTAACACAAGAACAAATGTTTGAAATTGAAAGAAGAGCAAATGAAATTGTTTATTTGAATATTCCAGTTACCATTGAAGAACTCCCTCGAGATGTAGCTGAGAAGAAATATGGATTTACAATATATCAAGGTGGTGCAGTACCCGGTAAAATTCTGCGTATAGTATCAATTGAAGATATCGATGTTGAATGCTGTGGTGGAACTCATGCTCATCGAACAGGCGATGTTGGTCCTATTATTATACTTAGCTCTGAAAGAATTCAAGATGGAATTGTTCGTTTAGAATATGTTTCTGGTGAAACAGCTATTGCTGAAATACAAAAACGAAATAAAATAGTCAAGAATGTACTTGATCTTTGGGGTATTGAATTAGCAGCATTACCTGGAACAGCTGATAGATTCTTCAATGAATGGAAATCACAGAAAAAAGAAATTCTCGAGTTGAAAAAAGACAAAGCAGTTCTAGAGTCCCAATTATTAATGAAAAACACTGAGGGAATTGATAAAATAAAAGCTTTGGCAGAAATAGTGCATGGTGATTCTGAATATATAAGTCAATTAGTGTTTAAATTAACTGAAGAAGACCCAACGTTAATAGCGTTGCTAATTGATGAAGAAACACTATTCATAGCTGTAGGTGCAGGTAAAGAAGCTGTAAAAGAGTTTTCAAGCAATGATATCATCAAAGAAGTAGCTTCTATTCTTGGTGGTTCTGGTGGTGGAAAACCAAATTTTGCCCGAGGTAGTGGGAAAGAACCAGAAAAATTAGAAAAAGCAATTGAAAAATTCAAATCATTACTAAAAGGAAAGAAAAAGAGTAAATGAATAAAGTGGATGAAGATTATTCACTTTATTTCTACTGCTTTACCAGTTTTAGCTGCTTCAATAGCTGCAACAACGCATTTTACTGCATCTGTTCCTTCTATATCTGAAACTAATGGTTTTTTACGCGTTTCAATACAAGAGAGGAAATCTTTATCCTGGAGATAGAGAGGTTCTTGATCCTTGGTTACAGCTAAATAATGATTTGTAACCTCTGTTGCCCTGTAAGCACCAAGATAATCTGAAAATGAATTACTTAATGAATGTTGAGCTAAACCCTTCTCAGAAATTATTGATTGTAAAATAAAGTCAAGAGTCATCGTATCTTTAGCTGTTTGAACAATCAATTTTCTTCGTTTAAGATTTGGATATGCTCGCCAAGTAGCTCTGCAATCGAATAATATTGGATCAGCATTTAGGTCCTTAAAACCTTCATATTCGAAAATTGCGAACAATTCTACTTCATATGGGAATCCTTCAATATAGCAAGATGTTGCTGTTACTCTTTTGGGTATTTTTCCAAGTAAACCGTTGACAACATCAACATCGTGTACCATGAAATCATGACCGCAACCAAGATAATTAGGATCTAAATCTTTACTATCAAGTTTTGTTGGACCAGGACCAATCCTTCGTCCAGTTAAATGCATGATTTTATCTTCAGTTTGTTCCTCTTCAAGGAATGTCTTAAGTGTAACTATAACGGGATTGTATCGTTCTAAATGACCAACTTGAATAATCCTTTTATGCTCTTTGGCTTTCTTGGATATTTCAAGACAATCTTCAACCGTAGGAGCAAGTGGTTTTTCACATAAAATATCACAGTATTCAAGAACTTTTAAAGCTATTTTTTTGTGAATTGCTGTGGGTATCGCTAAAATAGCCCCAACCGGTTTCTCTTGTTCTAAAAGTTTCTCCAAATCGGTATAACGATTTTCCAATGGTACATTATTGACATCGCCAATTTCTTTCAAACGGGCTTCATCTTGGTCGCAAATGACGACTTTATCGCAAAATCCTTCATCATGAAGGCGACAAATGTTTCGAACATGGTTCTTGCCCCATTTTCCAAGTCCCACGATTGCTATTGTTTTCATTATGATACCTCATAAAACTAGACTTTACTAATTATTTCCTCTTTTAAAATCTTCTGTATTGAGAGAAAATCAACATATCAAATTATTGGAAAATTTTACATAGACTTTAATAAGGGATATTTTGTATCTTTTTACTAGGTGCTAGCATTGGATTTTGATTCCCCCCTTACGCCATTTCGTGCATTAAAAAAAGCAGAGAAATTTTTTGAGTATAAGGTCAATAATACGAAAGTTAAGCAAAAACCGCTAACTAAAACAGACGAACCTCTACTAGAAGTAGGCGTCACAACTATTTATGGTGAAATTTTCTGGTTAAAGGTACATGCAGGAAGGAACAAAGAAAAAACTGCTAGATTGTCGATTTGGGGGCGAATGTCCACTAGACAATTATTTATTTCCGCAATTGCTTTTCTTATGTCAGGACCGTTTTTCTATATGGCTTTTAATAGTAATAACAACGTTTTCGTTTTTATGTTGGCTGGTTTTCTAGCTATACTAGGTTTATTTGGATTGATAATGCCTTCATTTAGAATTCGATCAATAAAAAAGAAATTCAAAGAATCACTATTAATAGAAGATGATATAGAAGAAGAAAAAGCAGAAGAATCACGTGCTGCTTCAATGACGAGATTAGAATAACTTTAGAAAAAAGTATTAATAGTCTTACCTTAAATAAGAAAGCAATCATAATAGGAAAACTGACCTTAATTTCCTTTAGAATAAAGATTATAAAACGATAATAATTAGTATAAACAATAAATAAGTGATTGATTATGCCCACAACCACCCTAAAGAAATTTTTCGGTACCGCAAATTATCTTGCAAGATTAACTTTTGCGCCAAATCGTAAATATTATAATTCCAAGCTAAAAGTTCGAATAGAAATTTTTGATGGTAGAAATAAAGAAGGAGTGTTCGATTGCGACAACATTGCTGACGTATCTAAAAAAGTCATGAATTTCTATAGAGAAAAAACTGGCATGCCACTTGAACCAAGAAGGCTTGCTTTATGGTTTATTGAGTATTTAGAAGAAGTTGATATTGTTCCACCAACTTTGAATGAATTAATAGTTGATATGACCTCTACACCAGAAGAGGTTAAAGCTAGACAACCCACAGAGTAATAACCTTCTTCTTTTTACTGTAGACGAAATCTTTTCGTCTCTATTTTTTATTTATGATAATTATTATAAGTAGTAATGAATGTGAATGAATTGAGATAATATTAGCCTAGTGGTGTAGATTCTTTTTGGAAGGTCCAAAGGAAGCGCATCGGTCAATCATCCAGGACTCTGAATCCTGGGACGGCGGTTCGAATCCGCCCTAGGCTACCAAAAATCTGTTGGTTTTAGGTAAAACTGCTATAACTTCAATTCATGGAAAACATTAAATAATTATTCAAATTAACAGTAAGAGCTGTTAACCCTTTGCAGAGCGAACATTTCAACACGACCAAAAGAATTTTGGACTAATTTAAAGTAGTAGTGCTCAAACTAACTGCTTAAAGTACAAGCAAAGAGTTAAAAGGAAAATCAAAATGATACACTCTGAGTAATATGGTGACTATCAAATGTTTGAAGAAATAAGATGGCATGGTAGAGGTGGACAAGGAGCGGTAACATCAGCAAAAATCTTAGCTGAAGCTGCTCATGCAGAAGGGAAGTTTGTCCAAGCGTTTGCGTTCTACGGTGCTGAAAGAAGAGGTGCTCCTGTAGAGACATATACTCGCATTGCTGATAAACATATCAAACGACATTCGGCAATTTATCATCCAACAGTGGTAACAGTGTTAGATCCAGCTTTGCCAAAAATACTCTACATGAAAGGAATATCCGAAAACACAACATTGATTGTAAACTCTAATAAACAAATGGAATTTCCACCAGAATTGAAATGCAAAAAATTCTGGGTAGATGCAACACAAATAGCAATTGATTTAAAATTACGCGTAGCAGAAAGCTACATTACAAATACTATTATGACCGGAGCAGTTGCGAAAGCAACCGGATTAGTAAAATTAGATTCAGTATTAGATGCAATCAAAAGTCAGTTGAATCAACGCATCTGGGATCAAAACCTAGAAGCGGCTAAAAGAGGGTTTAATGAAACCCATGCCTACAAGTAAAAGGAGACGATCTAGATGACAAAAACAAAAGACGATGATTTTTGTGTAGAAACATGGAATTCAAAACCATCAAAAGGATCAGCAGGAAATACTGGTTTGTGGAGAACCTTTAGACCTGTAATCGATCATGAAAAATGCACTCGATGTGAAATATGCATCCTCTATTGCCCTGAACCATGCATCACTTTGGATGAAAATGATCCAAGTAATAAGAAAGGCAAAATAATAATTGATTATTTGTACTGTAAGGGATGTGGCATATGTGCTAACGAATGTCCTCAACATTGCATCGAGATGGTTAAAGAGACTGAATTTATTGAGGATGAACAGGAGGAGAATAAATAAATGACTGTAAGTAATAACCTTCCTAAATCTATTGGTAATGAAAAACCAGAAACCCTTATTATCAGTGGCAATTATGCTGCTGCTTATGCTGCAAAAATGGCTCGTGTTGAAGTTGTTGCTGCTTATCCAATTACTCCTTCTACAGATTGTGTTGAAAAAGTAGCTAATTTTGTAGAAGAAGGCAAGATGGGTGCAAACTACATTAAAGTAGAAAGCGAGCATAGTGTTGGCGCAGCTTTAGTTGGAGCTTCAGCTACTGGTGCACGAACCTTCTCATCCACTTCAGCTCATGGTTTACTATATATGGCTGAAATGGTCTGGTGGGCTGCTCTTGCAAGGCTCCCAGTGGTTCTAAGTATTGTTAATAGAGAATTAGCACCAGCTTGGTCTATTTGGGCTCAAACACAAGATTCTATGGGTCTCAGAGATTCTGGAACTATTCAATACTATTGTAAGAATGCTCAAGAAGTTTTTGACACTATTCTTATGGCTTATCGGGTAAGTGAACATGAGCAAGTATATATGCCCTCTCTTGTTTGCCAGGATGCCTATATTCTTTCCCATACTAATGCACCAGTCGAAATGCCCTCTCAAAAAGATGTTGATGCTTTTGTTGGAACCTATAATCCTAAACATTTCATTTTAGATCCAAAGAATCCCGTTACCCATAGCAATTTGTCCTATCCCAGTTACTATCGTGAAAAACGATTCAATATTATGGAATCAACTCATCGAGCAAAACAAATCATCAAAGATGTTTGTGCTGAATTTAAACAAAAATTTGGTCGATTCCATGGAGATTTAATCGAAACTTATGGTATTGATAAGAACACTAAACACATAATTGTTTCTCATTCTTCTATTGCAGAAGAAATTGAATTAACTGTTGATATGTTGAAGAAGAAAGGCTACAATGTTGGCTTGGTCAGGATTCGAGTTCTCAGGCCATTTCCAAATGAAGACTTGATAGAAGTCTGTAAAAATATTGAAACAATTCACTTTATTGAACGAGCTCCGTCTTATGGTTATAAAGGAATAATCGCAATTGATACTATGGCAGCTCTCTATGAAGGAAAGAATCATCCAAAAGCTTTCCATCACATAGAAGGCATCAGTGGTATGGATGTCACAGCAGAATATGCTGCTGACTTAATTGAAAAGGATTTGGAATCCTTAAAATGAGGCGATAAAAATGGTTACAACAAAAGAAATCTTAAGATTACCAGAACCAATCCTCCCAGGTCATGCTGCTTGTGCAGGTTGCTCTTCATCCCTCGGTTTACGCTACGCCCTAAAAGCTTTAGGCGAAAATACTATTATGTCCATTCCTGCGTGTTGTACTTCTGTCTGGCAGGGACCTTATCCCAAATCAGCTATTACAGTTCCAGTGTTAAACATCGCTTTTGCAGCTGCAGCTTCTGCTGCTTCAGGTATCTCTGCAGCCTTACAAATTAAAGGCAAAACAGACACCACAGTCCTTGCTTGGGCTGGTGATGGTGGTAGTGTTGATATTGGTCTAGCAACTATCTCTGGTGCAGCTGAACGAAATGACAATATGATTTATGTTTGTTATTCAAATGAAAGCTATAGTAATACTGGTGTTCAGAAATCAGGTGCTACCCCACCAGGTGCACGAACAACAACCACTCCTTATGGTCGTGTTGGTTACCCAAAAGATATCTCATTGATTATGTGGACTCATAACCTCCCTTATGTTGCAACAGCTAGTACTTCTTACCCACGTGATTTCATTGAAAAATTACGTAAAGCACAAGAGATGGATGGATTCAAATTCATTTACCTTCAAGCACCTTGTGCTGTTGGTTGGCGTTTTCCAGCTGAAAAAACAATCGAAGTTGGAAAGCTAGCAGTTGAAACTGGTGCTCACATACTCTGGGAAGCAGTTAATGGTGATATTGAACTTTCATCATTAAGTAAACGATACGAAGATCCTGAAAAGCGAAAACCATTAGAAGAATATCTACAATATCAAGGGAGATATAAAGGCATAAGTGATGAGTTAATCCAATCTTTAAAGGATTATATAAAATACAAATGGTCTATTATAACTTCCTTAGCAGCTATCAGGCAATAAGATAAAAACGTGAAGCATTTTTTGCTTCATCTATTTTTTTTTAAAATAAAATCATTCTTTTCATTGCTTGTATATTTTCTACTACATTAGAATGTAAATCATCACCATGTCCACTGTATAAATGGTTGATTTCTAATGAAGCTAATTTTTCTAATGATTTTATCATTAGCTCCTGATTACCTGTTGGAAGATCCATTCTACCAACTCCACCATTGAAAACAACATCACCAGAAAATAATGATCCAGTATTTTTGTCATAAATAACTGAAGAACCATCTGTATGTCCAGGTGCTTCTAAGAATATCAATTCATTCTCACCTACTTTTATAGTGTCTTTATCAGAGTAAGTTTTTTCTACTGTAAATGAAATTGATGCATGGTATTTTGATAGTAAGGTTACTTCATCTCGAGCGTTAATATGCTTGGCAGTTTGTTTACTGGAACTAAATGTTATATCATCGAAAATATTTAGATTGTTTTCACCTGTAACATGATCAATATGGGAATGGGTCAAAAAAACTTCAACTTGATACTTTTTAGCCTTCTCCCCTACAATTTCTTTGAGAGTCTTTCTTAATTTGTATCTTGTTAGAAGACCAGACATACCAATATCAATTATAAATAACTTCAATAATTGCTCCTCATGTAAAATAAAGCAATTAGAGCTAAACATTGAATGATGAACAGGTATTATCTCCATTGTTAATCCTCACGCCAGAGTCTTTTCTTCATCATCAATACTATGTTCCCTTTTCTTAGCATTTGATCAAATGTTTTGTATCCTCGATGAACGTAAAAATCAACTAATTGTTTGTGATCTTCATATGTCTCAATCATAACTTCTTTTTCACCCATTAGACGTACTAAATGCTCCACAGATTCCATAATGTATGATCCTATACCTTTAGCTTGCATTTCTGTTATTAGAGCTACTTTTTGCACTTCCATTAATTGTTCCTCTTCATTTTTCTCAATGGTAAAGGTACCAATTAATTCACCTTCAAAAAGAACTGAATAGATGGTTTTATTTAAAACTCTCGTTTGCACCTTTTCTTCGGTTTCAAGCATTCCTCGAGGCTTTCTACCTAAAATTGATTCTATAGGGGTATAGGCTTCTACAATAATCTCTTTCAATTTGGGTACTTCATCTAAAGTAGAAAGTCTAATGTCAATTTTTTTCTGAAATTCGTTTTTCATAAAATCTGGCAGATGCATTTCATTCATCCTCAGCATCAATTGATTTTTTCATAAACTATACAAATAGTGAAAATAAGGTTATTGATTCTATTTTTGAAAATAATTATTTATTGTTTTTCATAACATATTTCACTATAATTTTTTAAAGAAAAAAACCATTTTGAATTTAGAAAAACGCTTGTTATTCTAGAAGAGGTAAATATTATGCGTCCTATAACACAAGAAAAAATAGATCAGTTATCAGATTTTATGGCTCAACACAAAATTGATGCTATATTAATTGCTGATTGGGAAAATGCAAGAGATGTTAATATGCGATATCTTACAGGGCATCCAATGGATGCTACTATGGTCATTACTAATAGTGGGGAAACAGGGCTTGTTCCTTGGGATTTACAATTAGCTCAAGAACATGCTGTTGTGGATGAATTAATGGATGTTAGTAATTTTGATAATAGATGGTCCGCTGGAGCAATTCATTTCATTAAAGAGAAAATCAAAAAAGATGCACCTGTTATTGGTGTGAATCATAATATTCCTTATCAATATATTATGTATCTTGAAAAGACCTTGCCAGAAGCAAAAATATTCGATGGGCCATATTTAATCTCAAATAAATTCAGAGAATTGAGATCAACTAAAGCTCCTCATGAATTAGAAAAAATCATCGAAGCTGGTAAAATTGGTACTAAAGTCATTAATGACATTAAGAAATTTGCTCAGGAGAAAGATGGCACTGAAAACGATCTTTCCTTTTTAGTTATGAAGAAATTGAGAGAATATGGTGCTGAGGATAATTCATTCCCCTCTATTGTTGCTAACACTCAACGTTCCTATATGATTCATTGTCACCCATGGGCTGGAAATAATGTTTTTTCAGAAAATGGTTTATCCTTAATTGATTTTGGTGCATTATACGACGGTTACGTTAGTGATATAACATTACCAATAACATTTGGGAAATTAAAACCAGAACAAGAAAAGATTCGAGATACCACCATAAAAGCATATGAGGTTGCAATAAATACTCTCGAGGTTGGACAACCACTCTGGAAAGTAGCTCAAGCAGTTGATGATGTTATGACGGAAGCTGGTTATGCTATGCCACATTCATTAGGTCACGGTTTAGGTTTAGCTGTTCATGACTCTCCTGCTGTTAGTTTGAAACCAAAAGATGAACTTACACTCCAAACTTGGGAAGAAGTTGTAGCTGAAGAAGGAATGGTTTTCACAATAGAACCAGGAGCGTATGTTAAAGGTCTTGGTGGTTTAAGACTCGAGAATGATGTCATGATTCGAAATGGCAAGGTAGAAGTCTATACGAAATCCGAATTAATAGAAGTAGATTAGATTATTATCGAAAAGGATTATCTCCTTTTCTTTTTTCTTATTCAGTTTGATCAAAAACATTTTCTAAGATATTTTCAAAGAGTTTTTTAGCTTCAAACATTGATTTTATACCTGCTTCAGTAATTGCATAATACTTGCGATCAGGTCTTCCTTCAGGATTATCTTTTACATAAGATGTTACAAGGTTATCTTTCTCAAGTTTGTAGAGAATAGTATATGAGGTAACTGTTGCTGGTTCAAATCCAAATCGTGTTTTTATTGATTCTTTTAATTCATACCCATACATTTCACCATCTTGTAATAGCCTTAAAATGTATATCCATAAATTATCAATAGAAACCTTTCTTTTTAACCGACGAATAGCTTTTGAAATATCATCAGAATCATCACTAGCATAGTATTTTTGACTCATTTTTTTCTCTACCTCAAGTATAATTTCTATCAGTAATCTATCAAATAGTTATGTCAAGAGTAGAAAAAAGTTTCCCTAATGTTTCATAAAGCTGTATTTTATGGAATCATTAGTAAATTTATCACAAATGTTTTCAAGTGGAACGTAAATCTTTAAAATGAGTAGTTAGCGAATGATTAACTATACTGTGAAATTGGTAAAATAATTGTAACAGTCTATCTTTAGGATGTGAAAAAATGACAAAGAAGCGAAAATCTGGCGGACGATCTAAAGGACAAAAAGGAAAGGGTGGGCTTGTACAATGTTCATCCTGCGGTAGATTAGTTCCTGCTGACAAAGTTAAGAAAGAAACAAAATATATTACTTTAATAGATCCCACTCTTGCAAGAGAACTTCGTAAAGAAGGCACTTTTGTTCCAAGACAACGTGTTACTAAAAATTATTGCGTTTCTTGTGCTGTTCATCGAGGAAATGTTAAAATCCGATCTAAAGATGAACGCAAATCTACTGATTGAAAGTGGATTTTAGTAATAAAGAAAGAGAATTTACTTCTCTCTTCTTCTTTACAATATTAATTATTGTTTTTTATGAAATAACTGTTGAGTTGAGAGAATGAACAGAAAAACTGGCATTTTTGATATAGCATTTGTAATTGTTCTTGAAGAAAATCCTCCAAATGCTAATTTCTCGATTAAAGATTTACCAAGTGCTTCAAAAATCGATGTTATTGCACGGTGCCTCCTAAATCTTTTTCCTAATACAATTGAAGGAATAAATATTACTTTTTATGGTTTATTTAGTAAATCATCTATCAGATATTTTACCATTCACAATTTGCCTGATACCAATCATGAGTATGATGAAATAGAAATAGCTTCGCTAATAAAAGAATCACTTAATAGTGAAATTGGTGACAAAGCCTCTGATAAAGCTCTAATCAAATGGGCCCATCAAGATGATTTTCAATCATTCATTCAACTAATCACAAAGAAGTACAATTCAACATTCTATCTTCATGAAGAAGGAATATTATTTGACCACATAGATCCCATTTCATTAACTACCAATTCATGCTGTTTTATATTAGGTGGTCGCCAAGATATTTCTCAAAAACATGAAAAAATAATCGATGAATTCAATATTCAACATATAAGTTTAGGATTAAAATCCTATCTCGCTTCATTTTGTTTAACCAGCATACTCTATAAATTCGAGAAATTTCAAAAAGACTATATGAAATAACTTAAATAATTAGCAATTATATTTTTCTTCATTCATATAGTAATAATTATATAAGCATTAATACTTGCCTCAACTTATAATTTTAAACCAAATGATAACTTGTCCCTAATTTAATAGTGGTGGTGGTTATAATGTCAGAAGATGAAGAAATCGCATACAGAATTTTAAAGGATATCAGCGAAGATAATAGTGTACCTCGTAATATACGAAGAAGTGCTAGTGATGCACTTGTTATTTTAGGCGATGTTGATCAAGAACCTTCACCGGCTATACGAGCGAACATCGCAACAAGTATACTTGAGGAAACAAGTTTGGATCCCAATTGCCCAGTTCATGCAAGAACAAAAATTTGGCAAACCATATCAATTTTAGAAACAATTAAAGATTTAGATGATGAAGAAGATTAACCTTCTATATTCATTATCTTTTTTATCTTTTTACTGTTTTTTCTAGTAGAGTCAAAAACTGATTTTCGAAATTTTCTTCACCAATAGTTAATATTGAAGCATTTCCAAATCCTATACTTGTTATATAGTTTTTAATTATTTGTTTATTAAAATCATAATCCGTAATAATTAAGGCAACTATATCTGCTTTTGAGAATTTTATTTGAGAAGCAGCTAGTAAAGCTTTCAATTCTTTTTTATTTTGATAAGCAATTGAAAAGTTACCAGTTTGCTTATCTTCAATTAAGAAATTGCTTATCCAAATTGCTCCAATTATTCCATTGCCAATTTGAAAGTCAAATCGCCAATTTTTTCGCTCTAAACCCAAATCAGCATAGTTAGCAAAAGCGATTGATTTTTGAATTAGACTATAATTGTTCTGTTTACTTATTTTAGCTAAATAATTCTTGACAATCTTTTTGTCTTCATTTTCATAGATGGAGTAAACACAAAAAGATCCTGAATGGAAAGGTACTTCTATTTTATGAAGAATGCTGTTTTCAATCAAATAACTGATGTCTTTTTCTCGATATTTTGTTTCGTTTAGTGCTGGTTTAAATAATCCTACTCTGTCCCTATCTCTTCTATCTTCGTAAATCCAATTATTAAGAGCTATTTCATTGTAAAACTCTCGATGGATTTCTTTTATTATTGATGGATTAGCAACTTTATTTTCCTTGTTCCTCTCTTCTATTACTGCTTTTGAAATTCTTTTTTCAGCTGGAACTTTTTCAGTTTTTGGTGTAGCAAAATCAGTTAATCTTGTATCTGCAACAAATTGCACATTTGAATCAAATGTCTCTTTTGCTCGTTCTATGCTAACTGATTCCCCAGCTTTTTTTTTATTAGCATTATCAACATGTCTTATTGCTTCTTCCCACAAAAGATCGAATTCTTTCTCAGCTTCAAGTAATTCTATATCCAATTCAGGTTCAGAGAGCTCTAAATCCTCCTCTAAATCTTCTTCATCGAAATCCTCAAGGGAAATATCATTAATCTCTCTATTGTTGACTTCTTCAAGCAATTCATTACTATTATTTCCTTCAAAGATTTCCTCAATGAAAAGATTTTCATCTAAAAGTTCAATAGTTGAATTATCTTCTAAAGCTGAAGATTCAATTTTTACTCCAGCTTCTTTCTTGCGCTTATAGAGATAATATACTACAACTAATCCTTGAATTCCTAAAAATCCAATAATGAAAAGCCAACTATTTGAAATAATATACGCAGGTATAGACATTAGAAATATGGTATAATTCTCATAAACAGTAGCAGATACAATTAGAAAAATATAAGTCACTAATATAAGATAATTTACTATTGTTGATCCAATAAGGATCTTTCTGAGAGTGTGCAAACTCATATTAATTTTCATTGTAGACCCGACCCGAAAATTAATTGATCGGAATAATGTTTACATTGACCTTTAAAAACACAACAAATCAAAAAAATACTTTAGTTAGAAATCATCTTCAGGTTCTGACCATGTACAAATCATTGTAAGTAAAGTTAATCCTAATTGGTGTTTTCTTACTAGTTCTTTCTTGTGCTGGCAAGTTTTACATTGATTTGATGATAATGATTTACAAGTCATAGGACAAAGAATATCATTGAATTTCAGATTGGTATTTGATTGAATTTTTTCTTGACCTTTGCTTGTTTCTCGGTTTATGATATTTACGTCATTCTTTTGAGATAAAATTTCTTTATACATTCAATTCACCAGATATTTTCAGCTTTACTGATTGACAAATAATGCTTGTAAATAGAAATTGAAAACCACCCTTTTAAAAACCCTCAACAAAAATAATTTCACACAGAACAGTGCAAGTATCTTTTGAAAAATATTACAGAAAGCTCGCACTTCAGTCTTTTTTCCAGTAATCTGGGTGTTTTAAATATCCAATTTTAAATCATTTTTTGAGTAGGTTGATATGATCACAACATTTAATCTTTTCACTTCGATTGCTTGGATTATCGCTGGTATTACTTCAGCTATAATTAGTAGCCTTTTTCTTATGAAAAATCCTAGGAAGCGATTAAATCAATTATTTTCAGCAGGATTTATTTTTTGGTCACTATCATTAGTTTTTAATGGTATTAGTTTTGCGATTGCTTATCGTTCACTTTCACTAGCTAATATTTTTCGAGATCTATGTGTTGTGACTGGAATTTTTACAGGGGTAACATTAGTTCTTTCTGCTATTGGTATTTATTTTGGTGCCGAAACAATCAGATGGTACCTTTATCTACTATTCGGATCAATAGGTACAATCTTATCAATCTTTGGTGCAATGAATGATTGGGTAGTGGAAGATAGTCTCGGGGGCTTCAAAACTACGGATAACATTTATGGAAAAACTTGTGTACAATTTATACCTGCAGTGCTAGTAATTGTTGGGGCTATATTTCTCATAATAACATATTTCACATTGAAGAATAAATTAGCGAAAAAACGAATTGGTTATTTTACAATCGGCTTTTCAACGATCATCCTCGGTTTGCTAATGTTTGTAATTGATTATTTACTTAATGTTTCTCCATATATCTTCCCAACTTTAGCTATCATTAGCTGGGTTATGGGACCTATCTTAATGCTCGCTGGTTTCTACATAAAAATCGAGACTGAGCCAAAAGCCTATCCAGCTTTAGGTTCAGATTCAAACGACTTAAAGACCCTTGATCCGAAACAAAAAATCGAAAGACCCTCTTGAGCAAAGGTGGTATAAAAGGTAACTCGGTATTTTTTATTGTTCGCCCTACAATAGAAAAAACCATACCACCTTTCTCTTTCTCATTTTTTTAGTATATTTTAATCAAAATTAGAATCAATTTTTTATTCTTAGAAATTTGAAAGCTAAATATTAAGAAAAATAATCTTTAATGGATGAATTTGAAATGAGCATTAAAAAACGATTGAAGAATGAAATTGCTGAAGTACGAGCAGAAAAGGCTAAAGTTCAAGTTGGAAAAAATGGGGTTACTCCAGCAATGATAACTGAAATTGACTCACAGCTTAAATTAACTAGCTTAGTCAAAATTAAATTCCTTCAGAATTTTATTACAGAGAATTTTGATGCAACCATTAATGAAATAACTACTAAAACAAAGTCACTTTTAATTGATAAGCGTGGAAAAACGATCATAATTTATAGAAGTAAACCAAAGAGCTAATTATTTACTTATCCGATTATTTTAAATGTCATTCTTTACAGAGTCTTATATGAGAGTGAATTTAAAGGTAGAAACAAATGACTACAGTAATATCGGGACCTGGTCAACCACATATAGGAAAACAATTAGCTGAAATGATGAACGCTTCACTTATTGAAGTGCAGCATAAATCTTTCCCTGATGGCGAAAGAGATTTGATACTCTCGAGTGAAAGTTGTGACAAGGATACCATTATTGTACAATCAATAATTCCTCCTCAAGATTCAAATTTTCTAAGCCTATTACAACTTGCATATACTGCAGAGGAATTTGGTGCAAAGAATATTACATTTGTGACACCATATTTAGCGTATGGAGCAAAGGATCGGCGAATATTAAAAGGAGAAGTTGTTAGTATTTTTAATATTTTCAAAATAATTGAAGCAACTCCAGCTAAAAAATTACTAGTGATTGATATACACAATACTGATGTTTTGAAAGGGAAAGAATCATTTTATCAAAATGTTTCCGCTATGCCAGCTCTTGGTGATTATTATAAAAAAATGAATTTAAACAATCCTCTTGTATTAGCTCCTGATTTTGGTGCAAAAGAGCGAGTGTTAATTCTTGCCAAAGTATTAGGTGCAGAAACTGATTATTTCGAAAAGAAACGTGATCCTGTAACTGGCCATACGAAATTATACCCTCATGAGATTGATGTTAAAAATCGTGATGTTATTATCGCAGATGAGGTTATAAGAACTGGTGGTACAATTGTAAAATCTGTTCAAGCACTCAAAACTATGGGAGTAGGTAAAGTCTTTGTAGCCAGTACTCATTTAATGTTAGTTAATGAAGCTGATAAACGAATACTAGATGCAGGAGCTACGGAAATCATCGGCACAGATAGTATACCTTCGAAATATGGTAAAATACCAACTGCCCCCATTATTTATGAAGCATTGAAAAAATAATTCGGGAATGAAATATATTGGATTCTGTAAACGAAAATTCATCTATTGATGCTACAATATTATTCCAACTTTCTGGTTTACATGAATCATTGCCTTCTTTTGAAATTCAATCACTACTTGAAAGCAGCAAAACAAAATTTACTATTGTTGAGAAAAGAAAAAATGTTGTTTTGATTAATTGTTCATTAGAAATAGCTACAATTGTCGCTGAAAAAGCAGCTTATTGCAAAAGAGCTATTAGAGTGTTATATTCAAACGAATTAATACAATTAAGTGTTGATAGAATATTGAATGATATATCAACATCAATTGATTTTCGAAAACATTTGCTTCCACTCGAGAGTTTTCAAGTAAGGTTGTATCATACTAGTAAAGTTACTAAAGATATCAAATCGATAGATTTGGAATCCACTTTGGGGAAAAGAATAACAACACAAACTAATGAAAAAAATAGCGCTAGCATGAAATCACCAGATAAACGATTTGTAATCATACTTAATGATGATAAATACTATTTTGGTCTGGAGATTTTTGAACAAGAAAAAGGATCGTTTAATGATAGAAGACCTGATTTAAGGCCATACTTTAAACCCGGAACACTTGAACCAAGGTTTGCTAGATTAATGGCTAATTTAGCAAAAACACCTCCAAATGGTTATCTACTAGATCCTTTTTGTGGTCCTGGTGGAATATTAATTGAAAGTGCTTTAATGGGGAATAACGTGATAGGTATTGATATTGATAGGCGAATGATTAATGGAGCGAAAAGAAATTTAATCCATTACACACCAAAAATCAATTATGAGTTATTAATTGGTGATGCACGGTCATTACCCTTCAATAATTCAATAGATTCAATAGCTACCGATCCACCGTATGGACGATCAACTTCAACTCATGGAAAAGAAGTAATGAAATTACTCGAGCAGTTCTTTGAAGAAGCATATAATGTCCTTACAAATAATGGAACTTTAGCTGTTGGAATGTTTGTGGAGATACCTATAGAGGAAATAGCTGATAAATATGGATTTAAGGTTGAAATCTTTGAAAAAATTTACATTCATAAATCATTAACTAGAAGAGTGGGGGTTTTCAGTAAGAAATGAGTTCTATACGAATCGTTTTTCTTGGGACCTCTGCAGCAGTCCCACAAAAAGATAGGTTCCTTTCGAGTATAGCTTTACAAAGAGACACAGGAGAAATAATCCTCTTGGATTGTGGAGAAGGCACTCAATACCAAATGATGAAATTCAATGTTAATTTTCAAAAAATAACTAAAATCATTTTTAGTCACTTGCATGGCGATCATATTTTTGGTATTTTTGGATTATTGAATACAATGAAGCTAATGGAACGAACAGCGCCTTTGATAATCTACGGTCCTCCTGGCATTAAGTTATTTTTTAAAGCATTATTTGGTCCTTCTGAAGAAATGGACTTTCCTTATTTAATAGATATTCAAGATATCACTGAAGGATTAGTTTGTGATGAGGACGATTATCGAATTGTTGCTAAGAAAGTAGATCACTCAGTTTATACCTTAGCCTATGCTTTAATTGAGAAGGATCGGTTAGGACGCTTCAATAAGAAAAAAGCTCTCGAGTTAAAAGTTGAGCAAGGTGAGAAATGGCAGAAATTGCAAAAAGGCCTTTCAGTGTTATCAGCTGATAATAAGGTTATTACACCAGACATGATTCTAGGTCCCAATAGGCGTGGTTTTAAAATTGTCATAGCTTTTGATGGGTTGTATCACCCAGAAGATTTTGTACCATTTGCTAAAGATGCTGATGTTTTAATTTTAGAATCGACTTTTAGTGATGAGCATGAAGGGTTAGCAAAAGAACGGTTACATTCAACTGCACGCTGGTCAGCACAAATAGCTAAATTAGCAAATGCTAAAGCTCTCTATCTAACCCACATTTCTCCTAGATTTAAGGAAGATGAAATATTAGAAAAACAAGCAAAAGAAGAATTTCAAAATACTATTGTGGCTTATGATGGTCTCGAGATAACCATGAATAGAAAGGATTTAGAGTAGATTATTAATTATTTGATTTTCAAGGGAATGATTTTACTAAAACTATTTCTCGGCCATTCTTAGTATAAGGCGTTAACCAATCGATTAAATGGTCAATTATATCATATTCGATTTCAATTCGAATAGGTCCTAAAGGTGATTCACCCTCTTCCTCACATAAATTGAATTTGTTGACAAAAGCAACTTGTTTGTTAATATAGAAAATAGTGCTATTACCAACAATATTATTTCGCAAAGTATTTCGAGCAACATCCAAAATTCTTTGTTGACGAACCATGGTATGAATTTTCTCAAGGGCGGAAGGGTTAGTACTCTCGATCATCAGATAACTATCATCACCAATTTTTTCCTCAATTATTTCGCCATCGATTATATTATGTAAAGCAATTGTAATTTTTGCCTTATCTTCTGTTGGATGCATTTTAGTTATCACTTTAATTTTGAACATTGCATTCACTTTTGGTATCAATTGAAGCTACAATCCAGAATTGAGCATAAAAAACATTCTGTGGGATAATTAATTAGCACTAAAAATTAATAACAATGAATTAGTAAAGCATAACCATAGGAGTTATTATAGCAATGAAAATTAGAGCTTTTTTCGCAGCCGACCTGAATGATTCAACAATTGTTAAAAGAATAGCAAAAATCCAGACTGAATTTGAAAATCTAGATTCTAAAATAACATTCGTTTCAGGAGAGAATTTGCATCTTACATTGAGATTCTTAGGTGATATTGAAGAAAGTATGGTACCAAAACTTCAAAAGAATGCTGAGGAAATAACTTTTAAGCCATTCACTTTGGAATTTAGTTCTGTTGGGGTATTACCTAATATGAATTATGTTAGAACCTTATACATCGATGTAAAAGAAGGTTTTAAGGAATTATCTTCATTAGCACTACAAGTCGAGAACCTGTGTGTTAAACATGGATTTGAAAAGGAGAAGCGACCATTTAAATCCCATTTAACAATCGGACGAGTAAAGAAGATTGGGGATAAAAATACCCTCGTTAATCTAATAACTGAGCATAAAGAGGATAATTTTGGAAAGGTAGAAATAACATCATTCACACTTAAGAAAAGCGTTCTAACACCTCAAGGACCAATATATTCAAATTTGTTTAAAATCAACGCAAAATAAAACCAGCTTGATAGTATGATTAGGAAGGAATTACAATGAGTCTAGATGAAGAATTACTAACAACCATTCATTTACAAGTGCTTGAAAGAATCAAGCCGTCACAGGATGAAAGAGCTAGGCTACTAAATACTTTTGAGGTAATTTCTTCTAAAATCAAAGCTATTCTTGATAAAGAAAATATCTTTGCAACATTGGAATTATCCGGTTCTCTTTCTCGAGATACTTGGATATCTGGCAGTCGAGATATTGATCTTTTTGTTAAATTGCCATATGAAAGTCCTTTAAAACCCGAGAATATTTTGCAAATAATAGAAAAAAACACTGATAACAAATGGATTAAGAAATTTGCTAGACATCCTTACCTAGCAACTGTTTTTGAAGGCATTGATGTTGAAATAATCCCTTGCTATGAATACCAACCTGGAAGAGAATTGAGAAGTGCTGTTGATCGTTCACCTGAGCATAGAAAATTTATACTCGAGAATTTACCAGCTGGTGCAAGAGACGAAGTATTATTATTAAAGCAATTTATGCGAGGAATAGGCACTTATGGAGCTGAAATTAGAACACATGGATTTTCAGGCTATCTCTTGGAGTTATTAATAATACTTAACGATGGTAGTTTTCTTGAAGTGTTAAAAAATGCTAAGAATTTAGGAGAGAATAGCATAACATTTGATGACACACTTACAATCAATGAAGCCAAATATGCAGATGATTGTCTGTTAATTATTGATCCTACTGATCCAAATAGAAACGTTGCTTCAGCAGTTGATGAAGTAGCATTAGAGAAATTTAAAGCTGCAGCTTATTATTATCTCAATCATCCATCAATAGAATTTTTCTTCCCCAAAAAAATAGCGATTGAGAAAGAGCAGATATTAGAAATGAAAAAAGCTCCTCTTGAGTTGACTGCACTATTCTTTAAAGAACCTAATGTAGTAGAAGATATTCTTTGGGGACAGATTAGAAAAATCGAAAGAAGCATCTATAGATTACTTGTAAGTGAAAATATGAATCCTATCATGGTTGATACGATAATCTCTAGCAATGATATCATGGTTCTAATCATCACGATTGAAAAATTAACTAAGAAATTAACTTGGCAACAAGGACCACCAGTAGATAACGTAGCTCAAGAAGAATTCCTAAGGAAATATCAGAAAAATAATGCTGTGGAATTCGGTCCAACTGTAAAGGAAGGACGATGGGTAGTATTATTGAAACAAAAGCAGTTAACAGTGATAGAATTGTTAAAAGAGGCAATAAAGGATCAAAGCATCACACAAACTTCACATTTGAATTATACTAAAGCTAAATTCTACTCTCGAGAGGCATTAATAGAACACGTTATAAATGACAAAGAAAAATTGAGGTTTATTTATACTTCAATGAAAGGAAAACCACCTTACCTATAGCTAGAATGCTCATAACAATAGTTCTACGATATTGATTTGCGAAATTCCTTAATTTTGGAAATAATCTTAGATGACTGTTTATCATATTTATTCTTCTCTGAGGTTATGAGAACATCTTCTAAACCATTAAGGAAACGATGAGCATGATTAGCCCAAGTGCGATTTGCGATTAGTGCTTGCCCTTCCAAAGCAATAGCTTCTCGAACTTGTTGATTATTAGCAAGAAGAAGGATATTTTCTTTAATTTCATTAGGATCAAGGACATCTTTAACAAGGAGAGCATTATATTTGTGAATGATGTCAGGGTCATGGTCTTTTTCAGCGGTGATAACAGGAACACGACAGGTCATTGCTTCAAAGACAGTAAAACAGGAAGACTCATTGAGGGTGGGGGTAACAAAGAGATTGCTAACAGAATAGTGGCTTTGAAGTTCCTCTTCAGGAACATAACCAGTAAAAATAAATCGATCATTATTGACTCGAGATTGCTGATAGAATTTCTCTTTATCAGGACCACCACCAACAATGAGAGCAAAGAGATTGGGATTATCATTCATAGCTAAGTCCATGGCATGAATAATATTATCAACATTCTTTTCAACAGAAAGTCGACCGAGATAAGAACAAATAACACCATCGGGAGGGATAGCATACCTCTTGCGTAAATCAATTTCGGGTTCGGGATGGAAGGTAGTTTTATTAATAGCAAAAGGAGTGTGAATGATCTTATCATCAGGAACACCAAAAAAGTGTAATTTGCAACGAAAACGTTCAGTTGCGCAAAAGAAGATATCGACCAATTTAGCATAGTATTTACGCATCATCCAGAAAAGAATACGAATTAGAAATGGTTGTGCATGAACAATGTCATTGAGAATAACTCGTTCGTCATGATGGCAGAAGAAACCAATGTTCTTGCGCATGAGCTTAGCAAAAACTCCGCCTAAAGTGCCGAGAGGCATGAGGGAATGAATGATAACAAAATCAGCTTTTTTAATGGCTTTTAGTAATCGAAACCCAGGAAAACCAAAAGCGTAGGCATTAACCCTAAATTTAGGAGTTGCAGTGCGAATAATCTCTAAGCCTTCATAAGGATAGGAGTAGTACCCCTTAACACCATAATTGGGGCTAACGACGGTCACAGTATGACCTTGGGAGATGAGCTCTGGAATCAAGTAATCAAGGTAGCGAACAATGCCATCAAAGCAAGGATGGTAAGTGTCAGTGATCATAAGGATCTTCATATGAAATGGCTCCAGAGTTGAGTACTCTAAAGTGAACTCAAGAAGGCACTAAGGAAATTTATTATTTAAAGCTCTAAACGACAAAAAAGAATGTAAGAAAAAGGCATTTAAATAAAAAGAGGAGGATTTAGGCAATAAAGCACTACTTTTTTATATCTGAGGTTAAATGTTGAAAACACAGAATAAAATTCAGTAGAAATATTGAGTTTACTGGAGTATTAATAACATGCAAAAATACGAGTGCACTATATGTGGCTACATCTATGATCCTGAAGAAGGCGATCCAGAATCTGGCGTAGAACCTGGTACCCCTTTTGAAGAACTACCCGAAGATTGGGTTTGTCCTATTTGTGGAGCCGGTAAAACCGATTTTGAGCCCATCGGATAGAATTGCTAAGTCATTTATTTGACTTAATACTCTTTTTTTCTTATTTTTTTATTTGTCATTATTTTTTCAAACTTTTTATTCAGCGACTAATTACTCATATGGTATTTTCATCAGAATTTTTATAAGATTTAAGAATAATCTATTCTTAGTCTATCTTTTGGAAAAGGAGATAGCTATTTGATAATTCATTTTTATGAATTGGGGAATAGAAAATGCAAGCAATTGATGATACTGAAGACAAAAAACTCGAAAAAACAACAACCTATGATCAACCTATTTCTTATATTGCTTTAGGATTTCTAATAGTAGCAGCTTTTTTTGCAATAAATAACCTATTAAACATACGCTTAGTTGATTATGACTTAACACCGCGAGTTTTTAATTTAGTTAGCATTTTATTAATACTAGCAATGAGTCTTCTTTTAATTACAGTACTGTTATTTTTCGGATCATTATTCGCAAAATTGTTTCTTAATAATATTAATGGGAAAAGAGCGCAACAAGGATTAGAAAATAAGCTACCAAGTCCAAAAACAGAAAAAAGGCTTAAAATCGTTATAACGATAACTTGGGTATTTTATGGTTTAACAATGCTCACCGTGATGACAGATTTCATTTGCCTTGCTGTTATTGTATTTACTGCTCTTAGGTTGCTATAGCCCTCTGATTGTTTTTTTCCCCTAAACCTTTTTTAGTCGGTAGGATTATCGTTTTTTGTCATCTTATTTGGAGGGATGTTAATTGTTGCTTCAAAAATCTAATATTAGTTATTGCGGCCTAGATTGTAAAAGCTGTATCTTGAATCAGAATCTTTCTCCTAAATCTATCAAAGATTCTCCTATACCTTCTAACCAAGATCTTGAATCACTATTTCCAAATGGCAATAACTTCGATATTTTTCTTTCAAAATTAAGTCAACAATTTGGACATTGTGAAGGGTGTGTTAATAGCTCGGGCTTTCCTAATTGTTTGGTTCATAAATGTGCTCAAGCCAAAGGTTTCGCTACTTGTGCAGAATGTTCTGAATTGGAACATTGTGCTCTCATTAAAGCTGATTTTTGGAAATTACCTATTCTACTTAACTATCGAAAATAAATTAGCGCTTAATAAAAATGAAAAATAAAAAAAGAGACTAGAAGAGTGATTACTCTTCTCGTTTTGTTTATTGTCTTTTATAGATAAATCTTGACCAGTTTTCTGGTGTGGGCATTTCTTCTGGTAATTCTTTTCGTTTTCGGATATCAAAAACTACTTCTGCTTCAAGGTTGGTGGGTAATTTTTCAAATCCTACGAATTCATAACCCCAGAATGATCTACCTGAAGTTGCACTTCGTATTTCATCAGCGAAATCACCAATTGTTTCCACAGTTGGGATGATTCCTTTGATTCGTATTTGTTCGCCTTCATCACCAGTCTCTTCAATTCGTCCACGGTGTTGGCTGATGATAGCCATGAGGGAACCCATATACTCTTTTGGTGATTTGATGTCTACTCTGAGCATTGGTTCGAAGAGATGTGGTTCGGCTGTTAAGAAGGAAATGTTTAGTGCCGCAGTAGTCATACCTAATATTTCAGAGAAGCCAGTATGAGCTGGATCAGTATGTATCGTTGCATCTGAAATGATGACTTTCAAACCTAAGGTTGGTTCACGAGCAACCGCTGAAGCATAGGTGAAATCTTTGAAGATTTGTATGACATATTGCTTGATTCGTTCCATTCTTTGGACACCAGAGCTAGCGTCAATAAGCATGTTCATTCCTTCGATATCCCAGATTTTACGGGCGAGTTTTGCATCCCAGCCAGCTTTATCACGAAGGACAGCAGCTCGTTCCTTATCATCTTGGTTCATGTTGATTTCACCCTTCTTGATAAGGGCAATAGCAGCATCATCTAAGGGTTCGATTAAAAGCTTGAGTCTATTGTGACCGTTGGGTGACTTGGTGTGGATTTCAATACCAGCATGAGAAATGCGTTCTCTGTAAACAGTGATTGGATCAAAGACTCGTATCTTCACCTGCTCATTAATTCTCTTAGTAAGAATTTCAATCTGTAATGGATCAATACCAGCTAAGATATACTTGTTGCTTTCTTTGTCATGTCTGAAAGTAGCTGTTGGATCAGCCATGATCCATTTGCTAACAACATCACCAAGTTTAGCAATATCTTGAGGGTCAAGAGCTTCGATAGCACGACTAACGACTGGTTCAGCAGCATAAGAGATCTCTTCAAAACCGGGGGCATTTGAACCTGGTGTTCTGAAGGATTCACCACTTGGAGCGATAAATCCGAAGACAGCAAAGAGATTTCCTGCAGGAATCTCGTCACAATCAAGGATATCAGTAATCTCCATAACACCGAGTCGCTTGATAGGGACATTCTTACGTTGGCCAATTAATTCAATATCTTCGCCAGAACGAATGGTACCTGAAAAGACACGGCCAATTAAGGTTGGACGTTTACTCTTTGGATCGATAAAGACTTTAGTGATCATACCGATCAAAGGACCATTGCGGTCACAATTGATAAGAGCTTGCCCTTCTGGAGTGTTAATATCTCCTGACCAAATTTTTGGAATCTTGTATTTTTGGGCTTGTTCAGGGTTGGGGAGATGTTGAATAACCATTCGCAATAATGAATCTTCAAGATGTAGGTTATCGCGAAGCCATTGTTTATCGCCTTCAGCATATTTATCAAAGACGATTTGAGGATTAGTGTGACCTGCTTCTTTCAAAATATCAAGGGTGAAAGCCCAACCATCTTTAGCGGAACCAATGGCAACACTGTTATCCTTGAAACTAACTTGCCAATCTTTAGCCAATTCTTTTGGAGCAATTTTCTTGATCAAAGCATTGACTTGAGCAATGATAGTATCGACCTTTTCAAAGACCTTGTTAGGTGGAAGTTTTAATTCACTGATCAAACGGTCAACTTTATTGATAAAGAGAACTGGTTTGCACATCTCTTCACCAACAGCTAAACGAATGTTGGTCTCGGTTTGGGTCATAACGCCTTCAAGGGCATCAACTAAGATAATAGCACCATCGCTACCACGAAGGGCACGACTAACTTCACCAGTAAAGGAAATGTGACCGGGAGTATCATTAATTTCAAACAAATAGGTTTTACCTTTATGTTCGTAACTGAGAAGAACAACGCTAGTAAAGATGGTAATACCACGCTCTTGTTCTTCTTCATCAGAGTCGGTCATCAATTTGGAACCAGCATCTTGGTCGGACATAAGACCAGCCTTACGAAGAAGGTAATCGCTGGTAGTAGTCTTACCGTGGTCAATATGAGCAGCAATACTGAAGACACGACGTTGGTCCATAGGATGATTGACAACCATATTACGGATTTCATCCGGGTTCTTGATCTTGACCATGTTTTTACAACTCGCTAATTTTTTATTTTTGCTTTTTTTATTCTCCCTTCGTAAATGTTTTTTTGACTTTTTAGAGGTATATTCACCTTATTAGTCAATCATTTGTGGACTTTTCTTCTTTTTAGAAAAACCTTTTTCGAAGGATTATTGTCTCACAGCAACAATGTGTTAGATAAGAATCTTTTGGTTTCTTCTTTTTTTGTTGATGGGAGCTTTCTTTTGTTCATTTCATATTTGATTTTCTTTTTAAATTCATTGATAAATAGGTTATCTCTAACAATTTATTTTTCTTAGTATACCCAATTAGTGACAAAGAATAAATCGTAAGTGTCGCTATAATTTACTTATTTCTTTAAGGTGCATTATTATGGAAGAACAAAAATCAACCCCAGAAGAACATCTTGAGAATACTCGAAAGATAACAAAAATCATTCTTTCTCTTGATGACTCTTTTAAATTACCCAATGGTTGGGGACTAAAAGAATTGCTAATTCATCTTTGGTCTTGGGATGATCAAATGATCAATGGGTGCAATGCTAAATTAAATGGTACTTGCGATGATTTCAAATTTGATCATCAACACAAAGGCATCGATTACAGTCAATGGAATGATTTGATTATTAACGAAAAGAAGAATTTAACTTTGGCAAAAACTAAAAAACTGTTCAAAGATACTCGAGAAGAAGTAATTGCTCTTTTCGATAAAATAATCTCCCAACCGGAAACAATTACTGATGAGAAAAATATGTTTAGAAACGAGAATATTGCCACTCTTTGGATGCATGATAAACAGCATTTAGAAAAAGGTGGTATAAAGATCGATTTCTAATTTCTTTTTTCTCTTTTTTTTATTTGAAAAAATTAATAACATTGTAAATTCATTTACTATTCTATGCAACGCAAATGGAAAATTATTCTTGGTATTACTATACCGATTCTTGTTATTGGCGGAGGTATTGGTGGTTATACTCTTTGGAGTTTCTGGCCGGCAAATTGGAGTGGTGACCCTCCAGTTATTGCTTTTCCAGTAGCTGATCCTGATGTGATTCATATTTTAGGTGGTTATGGTACTACTCCTGAAGGTTGGTTCCATAATGGTATTGATTTTGGCTGTAATGCTTCTGTTAATATCCTTGCTTGGTGTGATTTACGAGTGGTTAATGTTCATACTTGGTTCAATGATAAAGGTGGCCACTGGCAAACAAATCTTGAGCTGCGTTATAACTCTAAATATTCTTTCAGTGTTCCTTTTGAATCTTGGGCTCTTAATGAAACCTATGCAAATCTACAAAGAGATGCTATCAATGTCACTGTTGGTCAAATTGTTCATCAAGGAGAAATTCTTGGGAAACTCCTTTACCATGGTGATGGTTGTCACATTCATTTTGGCATGCGAGAAAACGGTGAGGATGTCTGCCCCTATCTCTTTTTCAGCGATGATTGCAAAGTCCTCTTTGACGCTTTATGGATCCATTATGGTATTGGAACTATCTGTGAACCATAATTTCTACAAGAAATATTTTAGTAATTTATAGATTAACATTAAATAGATTGTAAATGTTTGAATGGCTAAATCTTGCTTTAATGTTATTATCTTTAATCTTATTCTCAGTCCTATATAGTATTAGCACTTTACCTGTAACTTTAAGTCAGAAAATAGATGAAAAAGCATGGAAATTTTGTAAAAACATAAGAGCCATTGCTATTATCTTTGAATTTCTAATATTAGCTACAATTATTCTCTGGCATTGGTTTCCTATAATTGCAATTAATTGGAAAATCTCAATTAATTATTGGTGGATTGGATTAATCATTGGAGGTATTATTTTTATCCCCGGATTATCACTCATGATTAAGGGGATGATAGATGCTGGTTCAGAAAGTGCTGTTCCTTCAAAAGAAACAGAGATGTATGGTGGTATCTATAACTATATTCGCCATCCACAAACATTAGGTGAAATGCCTTTATTCATTGCTTTAGCTTTTATGTTAAACTCTTGGTTCCTAGTTTTGATAATGACCATTTATGTTCTCATATATACTCCTATCATGTTATATTTTGAGGAAAAGGATTTAGTGAAAAGGTTTGGTGAGAAATATCAAACTTACCAAAAAGAAACTGGTATGCTTTTACCCAAAGGTAAAAAATTTAAGAAACCATGATTATTTTTTAATAAAAAGAAAAATAACTCGAGAGCTAAATGTCTCGAGAATCAGCCATTGAAAATTTCTCAATATATTCTAAATAAAGTTTTGAAACATTTTCTATAGCCATATAGAGTCCTTCGGTATCATTGTCAGTACAGCAAGTGGTTCCCCTTAGAACCTCTTCAACGATTTTAGGAATGGCATTCATAACATCTCGTAAAACAGAAAGATTTTCACCAGACTGTCTTGCTATTTCTATACTGTTTAATGCTGCTTTAGCATACTTTTCAGCTTGTTTATGGTCATAAGAAATTAAGGATGTAAGAGCTTTTTCAGCGAGAATTATAGCATCACCAATGTAAATTTTCGTTTGTTGGGAGATATGGTCTAAGACTTTTTCATCTAAACTTAATTTTTGATGGAGTGATTTTATCAACAAATCTTTTTCAGCTTCATCTACATCTTCCATTGCTTCAGCAATGACTTTTTCTTTGCGTCGTAATGGTCTTGTTATTTGAGCAACTTTACCTAAAGCAGTTGCTGGAACACCAAAATGTTTCTCGATTACATCAACTGAACCTTTGAAATTTGAGATATTTACATGGGTGTCGTCTTTTAATGATTCTTTGTAGATAAATTCAAACTCACTTACAAACTGTTCTAGTTTGGTAATATAAATTGGTTTTACAGTTCTGACCATAAGAACAGCATCACCATAATTAGTTGTGTAAATTAAGAGATTTTTCTTACCAAATTCAACATTCTCAACTTTATATTTGGTTTCGCCACCAATGAGTTCACCTAATATACCTCGTATGCCACTCATAGCTCCTCCAAATAGCTGTTCATCGGTCTCCATTTCTTCACTAAATGGCACATAGAATACTGTTAAACCTGATTTTAAGATGTAAGAAATACTAACAATTTCTTCTTGCCAACCAATATTTCTAATAGGTTTGGTTAAGGCTACAGCTAATACAGTACCTAATATAATAATCGTAGCAGCTATCAAAGCAATAGTTAAAGCAAGATTAGTTGGATTCCCTCCTAGCATCTCAACAAATTCTAGATTATAATTATAACTAACATTTCGTCCTGAAACATCCCATATAGTAATAGTAATTTGATAATCCCCAATCTCAAAATCATCAAAATTGAATGTATATTCAAATTTACCTAAGGTTATTAGAGCTCTTGATTCTACTACATGGCTCATCTGGAATGTTTGATTATAACCAGGGCCTGTTAAAGTAACGTTCACTCCTGAGATTCCATAATTATCACTAACATAAACTGATAATATGTGATTGTTAGTACCAGCTTCAGGTGATATTTCTACTTTGTAAGTGCCAGATGTTAAGGTAAATGAGTCCAAAACAGGGTCGCCTACTTTTAGCGGATCACTAGTATCTATGATTACATTATAAGGTGTTCTGACTTCTCGAGGAACTTTATCAAAAATAGATACTGAAAGATTATGCAATCCTGATTGTGATAGGAAGTCGGATTCTTCAACAGTAACAGTAACATTGAAGGGTTCAGTTTTATAGTTAGTACCATAATCCCACGATTGAACTTCATTGGTATTATCAGCATAAACAACAATACTCATTATGCCTATTCCCGGTTCATCTACATAAATAACGAACTGAAAGTTTCCTGAACTTTTATACTCTAGTGGTGCTAATGATGTTGTGAAACTTGGTAAGGTGAGTGAGATTTCAACAAACTTGGAAATATTAGCTACATTCCCTGCTAAATCATAAGCGAATATCGTTAATTCATAGCTTCCATCCAATTGTGCTACATCAATAATGGTGCTAAATGTTGGAACAGCATCTTTGTAAACTGAAATGTTATCAATTTCAATTATAAAGTAATCTAAACCTGAACCAAGATCTAAACTGGACCATGAAACGGTCATCATGTCCTCTGTTATTGTATCGCTTCCTGGTGAGATGAACGCTATTTGTGGTGGAGAAGTATCAAATTCCACCCATCTGAAATCAATATATGAAGTACCATTTGCTAAGAATCCATAAATGGTAATATTATACACTTCAAAATTATCTATATCGGGGAATAGAATATACGCATCAAAAGTGGTGTTTGAATAGCTGTCGTAATATGTGTTATTTACATAAATTTCAAAATGATCAATGTCCAAGTTAACAGTATCCCAAGTGAAATAGACTGTTGATTCATTATAGTAGGTAGTTAATTTTGTTGGAGTAGTAAAAACTATTGTTGGATAAGTTGAATCATGAAGAATATTAACTGTGGACTCATTATAATAATCTAAATAATCAATGGCTCGAACTGTTATTACATAAGTTTTGTTTTCAAGTAGTTGTATAAAATAAGTAGTAGTTCCGCTATCATAAATTGTGTATTCTAATGTGCTATTAACATAAATCTCATATCTTTCCACTCCCACTCCAGTATCTTCAGCATCCCAAGAAATTAATACATACTCAGAACCGGTAGTATAATTATCAGCAGGTACATTGATAGTTATAGTAGGTGCTACCCGATCAAGTTTTAAACCAAAAACATCAGTTGCTTCATTGCCTGCTAAATCGTAGGTTGTAATCTCAATTTCTTTGTAATCATCTGCACCTAAATCTAAAGTATCTGAAGTATTTGTCGCTGAATAGGTGTCATATAAAAGGCCATTGATGGTTATTTTAGTATAATCAATACCTGTTCCATAGAGATTATCAATAGCATCCCATGAAACTGAAAGGGATTGGCTATTTGTATAATATGTTGTATCAGGCAATTGTGGGAGAGCTATAGGATCAAATGCTACTGTTGGATGTACTGTATCAAGAGTTATTGTTATAGAATCTGAAGCTGAATTATTAAGAAGATCAAAAGCATAAACTTTTATCAAATAAGACTTGTCAGTTGTAAGATTCACAGTATAAGAGTTACCACTTAGGAGTTGTTTTTGGAAAATATTATCCAAGAAGATCCTATAATAAGCTATACTTGTGGTTTCATCAAATGCATCCCAATTAACATCAACTTCTTTATTTTTTACTGCATCACCATCATTTGGTGATGTGATCTCTATATTTGGTCCAGTAGTGTCTCTAATGACATAAATTGATGATTTTCCTTCTAATGCTGTTGAATCTACTCCAACTACTGTGATATTCCATTTACCATCACTGATTAATGGTACTGAATATGATTCCAAAGTGGTTCCTAATACTACATCAGAACCATTTACATAAATATTGTAATAAAGAAAATCATCATCTAGGTCTGTATTATTATAGGTGATAGTAACACTATTTAATTTCGTTAGATAATTATTTACAGGACTTAGTATATTGATTTGTGGTGCATGGACATCAAAATTAACAGAGACAGTGGTACTGGATGAAACACCAGACATACTATAAGTTGTTAAATTGATTTCATTCCAATAAGGAGAGAGAAATACTTCAGTGGTTCTTTGGCTACCACCAACCCGCTTTTGGAACACTCCATCAACATAAACATCTGTATGATGTAAAGCTATAAATTCTGAGGAAGCATCCCAATTGACTAGCACATTATTTATTGTTGTACTAGATCCTGGGCTTGGGCTATTGATTGAAATAGTAGGTACTTTACCTTTACCAAGAACCAATATTTGTCCATATTGATCACCTAAAATAATTTCATTTTGACCATCATTGTCGATATCATATACTAATATTGAATTATGCATTCCAAATGATGATCCAAAATCACCTGACCAATTCAAGTTAAATTCCCAGGTACCAGTGCTATTACTAGCTTGTCCTATGTATATTGTGCCATTATTAGAACTGAAAATTAACTCATTCTTCCCATCTAGATCAACATCAGCTATTGCTGCACCACCAATGATGCTTGGTTGAAATGAACCATCATTTAATGAAAATTCTAAGGGAGGCGAAGGGTCAGTGTAGGTAGTGCCATCAAAAATCTTAAGGTAATCTTGACCAACAATTACGACCTCGTTATCACCATCATTGTAAACATCCCCAATAACTATTGTATGACCAAAATGATCCTGTGTGGCTAATGTTGAGGTTTTTGGTAAATCATCTTCTACGTTATCAACAAATCTAACAGGATTTACGTAATACACACCTAAGCGTGTAGTTGACACACTATTATCAGCATCAGTTTGGAATAAGGTTAACAATTCTAATATGCCATCATCATCGGGATCGCCAACTCGAACAGCATGAATTCTAGTTGCACCATTACCCAAAACTGCAGGTGTTGCTGGTGACCTAGAATTTTGACTGAAATTATTGGTACCAGAGTTATAATCTAACACTATTATGTTGCCATTTTGATCTCCCGCAACTATATTTGGTAATCCATCATCTGTTGCATCATCAATTGCAATATAACCTGTAAAGGTGTTCGTATGAGTAAAAATCACTTCTGAGATATTAAAATCACTTAAAGTAGAATTCCATCCTCTAAATCGTAAGATTGTGTTTGATGTCCCTACTGCATAGAGTTCATCAGAGCCATCACCATCAAAATCAAACGTAGCAATACCAGACATAATTGAAGTAATTGTTGAGTGATGACTAGTTGTCCAAGAAGACCAAATCCTTTGGTAACTACCTTCTTGATAATCAAAAATAGCAATCATATTCCTTTCATCAACGCTAATTGATCGATTGGAACTGACAATAAGCTCTGAATCGCCATTGCCATCTATATCCCCTGTAGTAAGGAACGTGCCATTATTATATCCCAGAGCATTTGTTCTAATATTGAGATTTTTCTCAACTACAAATTGAAAATTATCTTCACTCTCAACTTCTAGATGAAGATCGCCCCATCTAGTAGCCTTAGTTCTTATAACATCTTGGCTTGTGCCAATATAAGGCCAAGTAACTCCTGCTGTCGGATTTCCATAATTATCTGTTGCTTCAAAGCCAACACCGAGAACATCACCGACAGTACATTGTATAGCTGAAAAAGGTATTCTAAATTCATATTGTCGATGATCATTTGTATCATTAAATTCAGATATTTGATAAGAACTTGCAACTAAAATATTACTTATAGCTAAAGGTGTGCCTAATGATCCTCCTTCTTCAAATATCCATCCTGAAGTAGCTGTACTGTATGATAAAAATTCCACAAATTGACCTGTAATATTATCTGTAAATCTTATTAAACGATCTATTGAGGTTAGGATGCCGTTATGGTCAATATCAAAAAAGATTGAGCTTCCCCAAGAATTTGATGGATCTTCGACCTGAAAAACTATCATGTCCAAAGCTGCATAAAGATAATTGTTAGTATTTTGTCGTATCAATTTCCCACCTAGTGATTCATCACTGGAATACATGTTATATACAGCTGCTGATGACCATTCTTTTGATATATCACTAGAATCGAATTGTATAATGCCATCTATTGTTGGTGCTGTATCGTTCCAGAGTGAAAATATCTCTGTGGGATATGCAATAGATGAATGAGCAATGGTGAAATTATTTTTATATTGTAATGCTCCTATTATAAATGCAAACGTAAAAATAACAAATACAATTCCGAATCTAATTTTCTTCATTTTGTCGAATCCCTTTTAGTAGTAATACTTTTTTATAATTAATATTTTTTATGTCATAAAATAGCAATAATCAATAAGGTATAAACAATCTTTATAGTATATACAATGTATGCTTAATTAAATAAGATTTTTCGATATTCATTATTCTAAAAGTTAATGGTAATAACAAACAGAATCTTATTAGATAATTAAAGGAGTTATCCCATCCTTTTCTTGGTGGATTCCAAAATTCCTGATTGGTGGTTCATTTCCAAATTTAATCGATTATATTTGAGCAATACTTTGAATTTCATTGATAAAATCATCCATTTTAACTGGTTTAGATTTATATCTAATACCATATTCAGAAATAGTATTGTTTGTTATCCTTGGATCGCCTGTTAAAAGTAAAATATTCATTGCGGGATCTCTTTGAAGTATTTCTCTTGTTACTTCCAAACCATTTACTCGTGGCATGCGATAATCTAAAACTAAAATATCTGGTTTGATATGCATGTTATCATAGATTTGTATTGCTTCCTCACCATTAATGGCTTCGATGGTATCATAACCTCTTTGTTGTAAAATTTTACAAAACAGCCCTCGAATTAAGGGATCATCTTCAGCAATCATAATTTTGCACATTATCATGATTCACCTGATTAGTTTGATTTAAGAGAGGATGATGAGGGTAAATGGTAGTTGAAGAGAGACCCGATTATAAACTGCAGCAATTTTGAGTTTACATCATCATTCAATTTCGAGCATTTAAACCCTCATAATACCTATAACAATGATTTTCAGTTTTATATAGCTGGAATATGTACATACTATGTGCAAAATCTAAAAAAGAAATGAAAAAGAAGGAAAAATTCCTTCATAATGTTAATTTTTATCCGTCGTGGATACCATCTGATAAGATTTCAAAAACAGTTTCAACTTCGGGGAGGTTTGGTGAATCGACGATTCGGGCAACGCGCTTTGTTTGTTTAGATTTTCGTAAGTAGACTCTTATTGTACAAGAATGAGCAACTATATGTCCACCAACTGGCGCTGTTGGATCTCCAAAGAAGAAATCAGGTCGAGCCATGACTTGATTAGTGACCAAGATTGCAACATGGTGCATTTCAGCTAATTTCAATAGAAAGTGAATGTGTTGATTGAGATTTTGTTGTCTTGATGCAAGAGTTCCTCTACCGATATATTCAGCTCTGAAATGAGAAGTTAAAGAGTCCACTATCACTAGTCTAATGTTTTTCTCTCGAGCTAATGCGCCAATATCTCGAGCGAGATTGATTTGATGATCAGAAGTATACGCTCTACCTACAGTGATGTTTTTGAGAGTTTCCTGGGGATCAAGTTCAAAACGTTCAGCTATTTCCACAATCCTTTCAGGTCGGAAAGTTCCTTCAGTATCAATATAAGCAGCATTAGCTGCTAATCCGCCTTGCTCTCGAGGTAATTGCACTGTAACACATAATTGATGAGCAATTTGAGTTTTACCTGTTCGGAATTCACCAAATAGCTCAGTTATGCTACCAGTTTCGATTCCACCACCAAATAATTCGTCAAGGTTATCTGAGCCTGTAGTGATTCGTTCAAGACCCATACGTTCAGTATATAAGGTATCTGCAGTACTAAAAGTAAGGCCAACTTGTTCCTGGCATAATTTAATTAATTTTGCAGCTGTTTTTTCGCCTAAATCAGCATTATCAACAAGATCGCTAATGCTTGATAAAGCGATAGAACGAATTGTTGTTAACCCAGCTTCTTTTAATTTAAGTGATGTTGCAGGACCTACACCTGGAAGATCGGTGACAGGTATTTCCAATGCTTCATCTCGAGCAATTAAATCAAGAAATTCGGTATCTTCGATATCAGCTTCATCATCGCCCTTTTTTGATTTAGCCTTTTTATCATCTTTTGTTTTAGAAGCTTTTTTCTTAGCTGAAATCATTTCAACTTCTTCATCACCAAGACCGCTTTCTTCGAGAACATCTTGGTATGCTTCTTCAACTAAGTCATCTAATGGAGTTTGGTCTTCTTCACTTTTTTTAGTGGATGAAGCCTTTTTCTTGCTGTCATCCGCTTCCTCTTTCTTTTTTGACATTTATTTTTCTCCTGAAATAAATCAAAGACCTTACTCAATATGATTCTTTCGCTTTGTGGAGATAGAAAGAGCCATGAATTTTCTTTTCAAGGATAGTTATTTGAGTTCGGTTGAGTTTCGCTTTAGGTTTCTGATATATTTCTGCAATACCCTAGCAGTTTTTTCGCTTAAAAGCAACCATTAGAGGGATAACCGAAAGTATTACGCAAGCAAAAATTCAAAAAGAAAAACTAAAAAATCGAATGACATAAATGAAAACATGTGATAAGTAAATAATAAAAAGATGTGTGGTTGAGAAAGATGGCTGGAATAGATAGTGATTCAAGAATAGTGATCGCTGAAGGCATGGTTCGAGAGTTTACTAATTTAGTTCAGAATAAGCGAATTCCCTTAACTTTGAATAGACAAAAAATACTCACAAGATTAGCTGAAATTAATAGCAAATTAATGGCCTTAAAATGGAGCTATAAACCATTAGAACAAATATTACATTCAAAAGAGCTCCGGGATATTGAAATTTTTGCCAAAGATATTTTTGATACTTTTCCTGAGAAATGGGAAGATATGCTAAATACTCGAGGTATTGAAGGAAAATTGGCTGTTAAAAATCTACAATACTTGCGGGATTTCTTTTATTCTATTAGAGAAAGATTAACAGAAGGTTTTTCTGAAGATTATGCTGATGCTATTGATATTTTAACAGGAGAAATTCTCTCAATAGAAAAAATTGACGCTAAGAATTGGAAATGCGTAGTAACAGATGGGAAAGCAAGATATAATATTGCCACAAACATAGTCGATTTGAAAAAGGGTGACTTGATGCCTATAGCTAAATTACCACCTCAAATAGTTCATGGTGTTCTTTCTGAAGGAATGTTCATTGGTAGTCCATTGACAGGAGTAGGAAAGGATGAGGTAGGAAAGAAACCAGAAGTTAGTGAGAAAGAGAAAGGACATGCAAGAGGGATATTGCAAGAGCATTACGTGAAAAGAAAATAAGTGAGTGATTTTATAATCATTCTTGCATTTTTTTAACAAAAGCAGCTATTAATTCGGCTTTGATAAAACCATGAATACGATCATTTGAGTCACATACAGCTCCACGAATACCAATAATATCAGGAGCGAGTTTTTTTAATTGTGGTAAATGATTGGCATTAATTGATCCACCAAGAGCAGTCATAAGTCCTCGGTCTCGAGAATCAGCGATAAATTGTGACAAATCATTAATAGACAAATGATCAAATAGTGACTTCCCTGTTGTTTTATCAAAAGTATCTATCATAGCTACGTCACAAGAAGCCTTTTTTGAAACTTCAGGTATATCTAGAGGATTTAATGACCTAATAGCTTCCCCTTCAGCATAACCCGCTGCAACAATAAGAGTAGGGAATTTGAATTCATTGGTGGTCTTTTTAACAGCAGTCATGACATCAACTGCTTCTTGAATTGTTTTTACACCTAAAAGTCCTACTTTAACATAAGAGGCACCAGCAATCACCGCACCAAGAGCTGCAAGAGCAACGGAACCAGGTGTGTATTGAACATTACCTAAAGTTGCACTTATTGGAATACTAGCAGGTGTAGCTTGACGAATATTTCTGATCACCCAAGGAAAATTAGCCCCGAGTGAACCTTCGTGAGGGTTCTTAACATCAATGATATCAGCGCCACCTTTAATACACTCAAGAGCTTCAGTAAGAGTTTGAGGGGAAACAAGTAATTTCATTATCAACAATCCTATAGTACAAAAAAGAGAAAAGGATATAAAAATTAGCTTAAAAAACATAAAAGCTATTCTTTATACCAACTGCCACTGTGCATATATAAGAAAGCATTCATAGTAGCAGTCGTTGCTTGACCAGTTGAAACAGTTAATTGCTTTTGACCACCTGTGATGTCACCTGCAGCGTAAATGCCTTCAATATTTGTTCTCATGTTGCGATCAACTTTAATGTAACCATTTTCATCTAGTTCAATGCCAACTTCGGCTGCTAATTCATTATTGGGATCATAACCTATTGAAATGAAAATGCCACTGACAGGAATTTCGGTAACTTCATCGGTTTTAACATTAACAATTTTAAGGCTAGTGACTTTCTTGCCATCACCAAGGATTTCCTTAATAATGGAATTCCAGTAAAATTGGATATTAGCTTTTTCAATTTGTTTAACATAGGCTTCTTCAGCACGCATCTGATTACGACGATGGATAATATATAATTCACCAGCTATATTAGCTAAATGTAAAGCTTCAATGGCTGCGGAATTACCACCGCCAACAACAACAACTTTACGATTTCTAAAGAACGCACCGTCGCAGGTTGCACACCAAGAAACACCTCTACCAGTATACTCCTCTTCACCTGGAACACCTAATTTTCTATGTCTACTACCTGTTGAAAAGACAATTGTTTTAGCTTTAATTTGCTCACCATTATTTAAGGTTAATATTTTTTCTTCGGGATCTAAGTTTGTAACACTCACTAACTCCTTAATTTCAGCTCCAAAAGCTAGACTTTGTTGTTTGAATCTTTGAGTTAAATCTGATCCTTTAATAGGTTCCATACCTGGAAAGTTTTCAATTAGTGGACTTATAGCCATCGCTCCTCCCACCAATTGTTTCTCTATTACCAAAGTTTTTAATCCGTATCTGCTTCCGTAGATTCCCACCGTTAACCCTGCGGGACCACCGCCAATAGCAACTATATCATATTCGTCCATTTTTATCTATTAATCGTTATAATTACTTAGTTTTAACAGTTTCCACTCTTTTTATTAAATGACGAGAGGGTTATTTTTTAGAAAATTAGAATCACTTTCCGGATTATAGGAAGAATTGATTATCTCTTCTTTTTTGTTTGAGATCCTTCTCTAGGTAAGAAACTAAGGTATTAGCTGGAATATCTGATAGCATTAGAATAATCTCTTTTTTAATAGTGTGCAATGAAATGATTGCCATTCTTTCAAGATTGTTTAGTGCTTCTGAAAATCCTTTGGCTATTTGTAATTGATTATATTCTTCGCATAGGCTGATGAAAAGACTTGGCAACTCTAAGAAGTTGAGAAAAGCTTTTGTGCTATTTCGAAATCTTCTCCCAATAGTTAATAGCATTAATTTCTCACTTATTGGTAATTCATCTATCATTACTTTGGTTATATGAAAATCAGTTATTTTGTTATTGACCATTCGAACAAATTCAGGTAAAATGACCAACGATTGTTTTTGTAGTGTTAGATCATTTGCTTTATTCACAATTTCTATTGCTCTATGCATGTTTCCCTCTGACAGCATTGCAATGAACCAAATAGTCTCTTCAGTTATTTTCTTCCGGATGTTTTTTTTGATATAATCATTTAGTAGTTGAAACGTTTGGTCTGCAGAATATTGCTCGAATGGAATTACATCAGTTGCTATTTTACGAAAAACACTTCTATCTAATTCTATTAGAAATTCTAAATCATGTGCTACTAGTATTGAAGAAAATAAATTTGGTTCATCTTTTGTTTTTCCTTCCGAAAATCTCTGAAAGCCATAAATTAATGAGTTCACTTCTTCTGGTTCAATTTCAACCAGAGCATCTATATTATCAAAAATAATGATTAAAGCTTCTTTTCTTGCTTGTAGGGTATCAGCTAAAATATATTGGAGCTCAGCAGTTTGACATTCTTCGATGTTGGCATAAAAATAAGGGTCAATATGATGAATGATCTCTAATACCACTGTTTTAGTGCTTTTATGATTTTTACAATCGACCATTATACACTGTAACTTGATATTATTTTCTTCATTTATTATCCGCCCATTTTGAATTCTTTCCTGAAAGCTCTGAGCGATGAAGGTTTTCCCAGACCCTGGTGGCCCTATCAAAACTACCCTCGCAATAGCTTCTCCAGGATGTGTTAGCACTCGTCGAAAAGAAGTTAGTAATTCATCAAATTCTAAGTCACGAAATCGAAATTCATCAAAAAACGATGCTAATTCAGCTGAAATTGATTGTGAAATCATTTTTGCTTACCTCACTATACTAGCTGCTCCTTGCTAGTCAGCGAACATTCATTCAGACTTGTTTTCTAAATAAATTCCAAAAAATAGTTTTGAGAGTACTATAAAAACACAACTGCTTTTAAAGCAAGATTTCCATATTTAATTGGAAACCTTTATTCATTATTGTCTACCAAACAATTATTGTTAAGTAAACACAAATTAAATTGAATAGGAAGCATGTATTTTGGATTTACAACAAACAATGAAAAATGAAAACCAGAAAAAGCCAACTGAGATTTGCACAGCAATAACCTATACTTTAGATAATTCAATCATTATAGCAGGTTATAATTCTGGTATTATCCGCTTTTGGAATGTTAATACTAATAAAGAACTTCTTGTGTTAAAAGGTCATAAAGAAGCCATAACGTCATTAGCCTTTTCTCCTAATGGCAAATGGTTCGTTTCGGGCTCAACAGATCGTAAAATTATACTTTGGGATGCCTTTCAAGGTAATATTATCAAAATTCTCAAAGGTTATTGGGGAACGATTAATGATCTTGCTATTAACAATAATTGTTCTGTTTTGGCTTCCGCAACTTCGGACAATAAAATTAGATTATGGGATTTAAAAAAAGATAATAAGAAAATACATGAACTAAAAGATCACAAAGATTTTGTTTCAACAATAGCCTTTTCTCCCTCTTCTAATATGTTAGCTTCTGCTTCTTGGGACCATTTAATTTATCTTTGGAAAGTATCTAATGGTAAGAAAAAAGGGGAATTAAAAGGGCATTTTGGCCCTATAAGGGATATTGATTTTAGTTCTGATGGTAAAGTAATCATTTCTTGCTCAAGTGATGGATCAATACTATTATGGGATGCAGAAAAACAGAATTTAATTAGAAGAATTACTTCAGAAAAAACAAGTTATACCGCAATCCTATTTCATCCCTTTAAGCGAATAATAATTAGTGGTTCTACTGATCACAGCATTAAGATTTGGGATTTGAAAACATCTAATTTACTTGCTTCAATAAACAAGCATAAAGATAATATCAAATCCTTGAGGATAAGTCCTAATGGGCAGTTATTAGTATCATTATCAGTTGATGGAGAAATACATGCCACTGATATTTATGAATTGATGAAATCATCTGAGACAAATATTTTCACTCGAGTGAAAGATGTTTTTACTTCTGATAAAGTCAAACAATTTGTTTCATCAATTAAGGATTCAATTGGTAAAGTAATTGAATCAGCAGAACAGCAAAAGGTATCTGCTCAACAACACAATCTAAAGCTAAAAATGAAAAATGAGTTACCTGATTTAATAGCTATGATGCCTATTGGGGAAACCATCACAATAAACGATCTAACTAGTAGATATAACTGCAGTAAAGAACTGGCTGAAGAAGTTATAACTGAATTGATCCAAGAAGAGAAGATAACCGGTGCTTTTAATCCATTTAGTGGAACATTTACAGTATATTATGAAACACCTGAACAAATACACGAGGAAAACATAACTAGCTCAACTGAACTAACAAATACTTGCTTTTATTGTGGTGAGCCAATAGATGTCACACTTGCACATTGTCCATCATGTTCTAAGGAATTATTACGATGCCCGGTTTGTAAATTATCAATTAATTTTGGTTCAGAGATTGGAGTCTGCTCTAAATGCGGAACACAAGGACATTATAGTCATATGAAAGAAGCAGTAAAAGTATCTGGCTTTTGCCCTGTCTGTTTAGAAGCAGTAGATTGGGATACCGGTATAACTTTAATGAAAAAAGAAGGTCAGAAGGAGTAAGGATTCTAATCTTACTCCAAAAATAATTATTATAACGTTTTTAATTTCCAATCACGAATCTTATCACTTACATCTTTAACAGTTGCTTTGAGTATTTTGTCGCCTTGTCTAATGTTTTTAACAACATCAAAACCATTTATAGTTTGACCAAAAACAGTATGTTTGCGGTTTAAATGGCGACAATTACTTTCATCTAAAACAATGAAAAATTGTGACCCACCAGTATCTTTACCAGCATGAGCCATACTTAAAGCACCATTTTTGTGAACTTGCTTTGGAGCATCGGTTTCGCATGGAATGTGGTACCCTGGACCACCAGTGCCATTTCCTTTAGGACATCCGCCTTGTATTACAAATTCAGGAATTACTCTATGGAAAGTTAAGCCATCGTAAAATCCTTTTTCAATTAAACTTACTAAGTTTTTAACGGTATTAGGTGTTTCTTCATCAAATAATTCTAATTCAATAATACCTTTTTCTGTTTCAAATATAGCTATTGTCATGTTATTAACAACCATCATATTATTGATTTATACCTATAAAAAAACCTAATTGAAAAAAAGCTTTTGGTAAATTTCCTAAATAATAATTTTATCAGAACACGAGTTCCTCAATGTAAATCCTTTTAATAGTGAAAAGAGCTATTTGTAATGTAATATTTTTGAGGTTGAGAAAATATGAAAAAAGCAATCAAAATATTATTGCCTTTAATGATTATTGGTTTGTTAGTTACAGCCAATAGTGGCTTAGCAGAAACATATGGAGTAGCAATAGGTAATACCTATACATATGATGTTGTTGCTTCAAATGTTGCTATAACAGTTGGAACTGAATCTGCCTCTGCTAGCGGTTACACCTTAGGTTCAACACATTTTGATGAAGGAACATCCGTAACAGTAAATGTTACAGCTGTTGGTACAACAGATGTTGACTATGATATTATCAGTGGTGCCGCTTCTGAAAGTGAGGTTTCATCAACTTTAAGCCTTGCATTTACGACCATATTTTATGGAGTGCTTTTCCCCTTATTATTCGGAATTGCTACAACTATAGAATTCAACACAACTGAAGCATCCGAAGATCCAGGAATTTTAATGATTCCTTTCGTATCAAACGAAACTGACACTTTTGATTCATATATTGACATGGCGAATGATATACAAGCAGGTCCAACAACTACAGGTACAGAGCTAGGAAATCTAGTTATGAACGCTACCTATACAGATGAACCAGATGAATTCTTCTTTGAATTTTACATGGGTGGAAATTATATCTACAATGACACTATAGGAACTGACTATATCTATTCTGATATGGACATTGAACATCATTACCAATTTGCTTATCAAAAGACCACTGGCGTTATGCTTGGAATTAGAGTAGAAAGCGAAATAACTGGTACTAACAATGGTACTGCAGTAGACATTAACGTTCTCCAGCACACTGAATTGGATGGTTATAATTTACCAAACTATGCTTTCCATGGTGGTCCAACATGGCCATTCCCAGGTTTTGAAGTAGTCATTGCTATTACCGCTATTGGTTCCGTTGCTTTAGCAGCAGTTCTAATTAGAAAACGAAAATAAATCATTAATAATGAAAATTCAGATTTATTCTGAATTTTTTCATCTTTTTTTTTGAATCAATTTTTAACTTTAGAATAACTTTTTCATATAAACTTGCAGATAAGGTTAGCTTTTTTAAGATAATTCAGATAATAAAAGGTATGAGACCAACAAAACTATTCCCCACAATATTTCTAATCGCTATATTTACAGTTTCAATAACTAATATTAGCTTCACATTAGCCGGTTATGATACTGATCCCACTGGAGATGAAGGTGGAAACAGTATGGTTGATATTACTCGAATAGATGTTGCGGTTACTTATCATTCACCACCAACAGATGATGAAGTAATACTAAAAATAACTCTAGCAGATGAATTAATTTTTGATGAAAACACTTCAGGATTACTCTATGCTTATAATTTCTTCATTGATACTGATTTATCTACAAATTCTAATACTTCTCTACTTACAGTATCAGATTATGAATATCATGCAAATTTGTTGATTTCTTGGTCAAGCGATCAATGGTTCTATCATTCCTATCTAATGGCTACCAGATACTATTACACTGGTGATGGACAAGGAAAAACTATGGGCACATATTATTGGAATCCCAATACTGATTCTTGGCAAGGAACTGACCCTCAATTAGAGGTTGCTGTAATATCAGGCAATACTGTTTCTTGGGATGTAACACATGCAATTTTCAGAGAACAACCTATTGGCACGGGTTATGTTATTCAAGGCGCGGCTTCCACTAATTACAATCTAAATACTGCTATGGATTACGCAAAGGCATCTGGTTGGGTAGATGAATTTGATAATATGTGTGTTAATCCAGGTTCTAATACTAGCACACCATCATTACCAGCTCCAGGTGTATTGTTCAGCATTGTATTCATCGGTTTACTAACATCAGGTCTAGCTATTATTAAGAAGCGAAAAAATTAGATTAAAAAATAAATCACAGATTTTCTGTGATTAACCTTTTTTCTTTTCTAACTTTATTCAATATCCCAATTGATATTTTCACCAATGCTATATAGAAAAATATATGATGATTTTTTACCAAGGCGTTTAAATCTTTTAGAAAGCTCTTTGATTATTTTAGCATAATTGTTCTCTTTCCCAATAGCATCAAGGTAGTTAGAAAAAGTTCCATGCTCATTAACTATTTTCACTAATTCTTGGGCGTTATAAACTGCAGCTTCAATTTTCTGAGAGTTTCTAATAATATTTTTATTTTCTAGAAGGAGCCCAATGTCATCGTCTGTGAAGTCACTTCCTTCTTCAACAGAGAAATTAGCAAAAGCTTCCTGGAAATAAGGCCATTTTCGTTGAATCATATCCCAACTGAGCCCACCTTGAAAAATCACTCGAGTAAGATTCTCAAATATCTCATCAATATTTGGTTTCTTCCCTGAACGATAAAACCAGTAAGTCCTAGCGTCATGCATTTTCACTCACAAATATTAGTAGGTTTTTTTTATTATAATTACTTTCGATTAATTGGTAGTTTTTAAGAGATTTTGTTTATCACTAACATTTATTATGATAGTTTTTTAAGTCATTATTGGCAATTACAAATTAGGAAAGTGGTGATATCAATAACTATGAATAATCATTATAAAGAGGAGGAGACAAAGGCTAGCTCTTATAGAGTTAAATTTGCTAGAAAAGAATTTCGCTATCTAGTAAAAATAGCTGACCCGAAAATCATCTATCATGTCAGTAGAATGTATTTCTTTGCTTTTGATGGATTTGTTATGTATACTTTTGATTGTACAGAAAGCGATTTTCAAGATAGATTAATAATTGATGCTATAGAATTTTCAAATACTGAGTGGGCTGAAAAGACAGGTATTTGGGGATAAATAAGGATAGTTAAATAGTAGAATTGGAATGTTGTAGTATGAGTAAAAGTATTAATACCTTAACGCGCCAATTGCGTGATTTAAACACCGAAACAAGATGTAAAGCAGCACAAAACCTGAGTGAAATGGGTGCAGAGGAAGCAGTGCCCACTTTAATCAGTGTTTTTGAAACTGATCAAAGTGAAAAAGTGCGCTCGATCATTGCTGAATCTCTTGTAGCTTTTGGCCATTTTGATGAAGTGATTGCTGCATTAATAAAAGCTAAAAATAACGATGCAGATGAAACAGTAAAAGTTTCAGCTGAATGGGCATTAGGGCAAATAGCTAAAAATCGAGGATTTACTAGCATCCAAGCATTGATTGATGAATTGAATTCTAAAGATTAATATTGATAGATGTCAAATTATTATCTATTATAACACTATAACACACTGTATAGTTTTGTTGTTGTGTTATCCGTTAAATTTACGTTATCTACCAAATTAATGTAAAGAGCGAAAAATATTAGATAATAAAAGAAAAAAGAATATAGAAATTACTAAATGAGAGAAATAACTATGAGTGCACCTCGAATTGTTTACAAACAAACGGTATCACCTAAAAGCCGAATGATAGCTTTATTGTTATGTTTATTTTTAGGGTATTTAGGCGTCCATAGATTTTATGTTGATAGAGCTGGATCAGGCATACTCTATTTATGTACTGGAGGATTATTTGGCATTGGAACTCTTATAGATTTAATATTAATATTATCGGGCGGATTCACAGATGGTCAAGGTTTACCAATAACCGAATGGGAAGAAAATGTTGGTATGACACCACCACCTGCTCCAGTAAGCTACCCCCCTCCTAGTCCACCACCTCAACCTTATCCACCTCAACCAAGAGCAAATCCTAGCGCACAATTTTCACAACCAGCAAAGAAAGGAATGAAATATTGCCCAACATGTGGCTCTGCAAATGAAGAAACTTCTACTTATTGCAGCAGCTGTGGAGCAGCGGTTAATATCGATTAAATTCCCTTCTTTTTCATTATTTTTTAGTTAAAACGTCCTATTGAGAATTGATTTACAATCATTGTAGTTTTAATGTTACCAGGTATTTTGGTGGTAGTCTAACTTTTGTTGCTTGCTCAAAAGCATAAGCTATTTTTATAAGAGTTGGTTCTTGAAATGCTGCCCCAAAAAATGACATGCCGACAGGCAAACCATGAATATATCCTGCAGGTACAGTTATGTTTGGATAGCCAGCTATTGCTGCAGCACGAGAACTACCACCTGTGAAATGGTCACCATTGATCAGATCAATAGGCCATGCAGGGGAACCTGTTGGAGCAATAATAGCATCAAGATTGTGTTCTTTTATTACCGCATCAATACCTTCTTTAGCTGCCAGCTTAAGACATGTTTCTCTTGCCTTGAGATATTCTTTCTCTTTTAAGCCACCTTTTTCTTGTGCTAATTTAAATGCTTCTTGACCAAAATATGGCATAATCTTATCTTTGTGCAATTCATTAAAAGCAATTAAATCTTCTAAAGTATGATTTTCTATATCTTTTCCATATTTAGCTAAATAGACATTAATATCATGTTTAAACTCATAAAGAAGGACAGTAAATTCAGCTTCACCTATCTCCTTAATCGATTCAAGATTTGCAGGATCAATAATCTCCGCTCCATGTTTTTTCATTATTTCAATTGCATTATTGATAATTTCATCAACATCAGGATTGAAACCAAAAAGATTTCTTGCAACACCAATACGAGCTTCTTTTAGCCCTTCTTCGAGTAAAAATCCAGTATAATCTCGAGGATTTTTAACGTTATCATTACTAGTTACAGTGTCTTCTTTATCTTCACCAATCATGGCATATAGTAATATAACTGCATCTCGAACAGTTCTTGCCATAGGACCAGCTGTGTCTTGACTATGAGCTATTGGAACGATCCCTGTGCGACTCACTAATCCAATTGTTGGTTTAATACCAACGAGGCCATTTATATGAGCTGGGCAAACAATTGAGCCATCAGTTTCTGTTCCTATAGATGCAACACAAAGATTAGCTGCTACTGCAACAGCTGAACCAGAGCTAGAACCACAAGGACTACGATCAAGGATGTAAGGATTTTTAGTTTGTCTCCCTCGACTGCTCCAGCCACTTGTTGATCGTGATGAACGAAAATTAGCCCATTCACTTAGATTTGCTTTAGCAAGAATAATAGCTCCTGCTTCTCTTAGTTTCCTAATTATGAAAGCATCTTCAAAAGGTCGTAAACCTTCTAATGCTAATGATCCTGCTGTAGTCATCATTTTATCATGGGTATTAATATTGTCTTTAATGATGATGGGAACACCATGTAAAGGGCCTCTACTACCTGTAGATTTCAATTCATGATCCAGCTGTTCAGCAATTTTAATTGCATCAGGATTAATCTCAATAATAGCATTTAGTTTTGGACCACTTTTGTCTATTTCTTTAATGCGCTTAAGATATTGTTCAACTAATTGTTTACAAGAAAGTAAACCAAGTTTGTATTTTTCCTGAATCTCATCAATAGTGTATTCTTTCATAATCAATCAACAATTATACTAATATTCAATGAGTTATTGAAAAAATTATTGTTAAAAAAAATAAAAAAAGAAAATTAGTCAGGAAGATTTAGCTACATAGAATATGCATTAGCTTCTTTTCTTCCTTTGGCTAATTTCACAATACTTACACCAATTAACACTAATATCAAAACTATTGCTTCACCAGCAACTAACATTATTCCTAATTGTAAGGTACCACCATCAACAAAGACTTCGTATCTTTTTAGAATGATGCCAACTAGAGCCCAAATAACTATTAAGCTATAACCAATATCGTTGCGAATTATCAACATTAGAAAAGTTAGGATAGTAGCGATAGTCATTATAATTGCAGTAAAGATAATCTTCCATTGATCTGTTGGTGCGATGATATCTTGCCAACCCGTTTCAACTAATAAAGCTGTAACATTAGCTACAGTGGCAATGGTTATCCAACCTAAATAGAAACTGAATGGTAAGTGAATCAACCATTTCTCAGCTGCTTTTGCTTCTTGGTTCTTACCTATGCGCAATCTAATATAAGCACTAAGTAAAGCTCCTAGGAGAATAAGCATTGCACCTAAAGAATAAGCAGTAGAACCTAATTCAGTTTGATAATGCCATAAAAAGATCCATGCAATATTAGCTACTGCTGCAAGTATAAATTCAATACCCATTTTATCCAAAAATTCTGGTGGATTCATGTCCTTTTTGAACCATGAGAGAATGCTATAAATAGTCAATCCTAACAAGGCAATATAGATAAGGGTCCAAACTGTGAAGGTAATACCTGATGGAACAAAGTAATTATCTAAAGCATCAGATAATTCCTGAGGAGTTTTATTATTAATAAGTCCTATAGCGGATAGAGTATTAACTACAACTGTACCGATAAATCCCAAAAGGATTCCTGCTTGTAAAACGTTTCTTCCCGTTTTTTCCATTTTTTTAATCACCAGTACAATAATTATGTCGGCTTTATTAAATGATAGTTCTTTTGATTATTAATCTATTTCATGAAAAAAGTTCATTTTCTAAAAAATCTGAATTGTTTTTTGATGATTTAAAAGGAGGGCAATAATTATACACCAAAAATCTAAGAGGAAATTTAAAAAATATTATTCTAATAAATCCACTATGAACAAAAATACTTCACAAATCTATTTAGGAACAGAAGAAGAGCATTATAAAAAAGAAGGATTGCAAAAACAACCCGAGATATGGGAGGATGGGCAAAGGGTTCCAATAGATAGAAATCATTTTGAATGGTGGTATTTTGATGCTGAGCTGGAAGATGGTTCCATCTTAGTAATAATTTTTGGACCAAAACCTTTCTTTGACACCCATTTTCCCATAAGACCTTTAATTGCAATAGATTATACTGATGCGAATGGTAATCACTATCAAGATTTTTATGTTGAAAGAAAGTGGGAGCAAAACTATTCAAGTTCAAAAGAGCAATGTAACATACAAATAAAAGATAATTACTTCAAAGGTGATTTAAAGAAATATAAAATTAAAGCAAAAGGCAAAAGGATAGAAGCTGAGCTAGAATTAATTAATCTATCTCAACCTTGGAGACCTGGAACGGGATTCCTATATTTCAAAAAAGAAAATGAAGAGGAAAAATACTTCGCTTGGTTCCCTTCTGTTCCCTTTGGGAAAGTAACTGGTACATTAACCATAGATGGGAAAACCACTAAAATAACGGGACGAGGGTATCATGATCATAATTGGGGAAATACTGATCCATGTGATTTATTTGATCATTGGTATTGGTCACGATCGCATATCGGTGATTATATTCTTTTAGCTTGCGATTTGGTATCACATAAATCCTATGGGTATCAACAAATGCCATATGTTTTACTATTGGATAAGCAAGGAGTAATCGCTGATGATAACACTAAGATGTCTCTTAATAGGAAAGAAGCGATATACCATCCCAAAACAAAAAAGAACATTTACAATTTATTAGAATTTAGCTATCATGATACAAATATTGATTTCACATTAGGCATACAACGGAAACATGATTTAGTTTTACAAAATTTAATGTTATTAAATAGCCCTAATCTCTTCTTTAAACAAATAGGTAAGAACCCTTGGTACCATCGTTTTGCTGGAGAATCAAAGCTTGAAATAAAGAGAAATGGAAAGGAAGAAACCATATCTTCATCTGTGGTCTATGAGCTAATGTATTATGGAAGAAGCAAAAGAAAATGAGAAAAGTATATTTTACTTCTTCAAGTTTATTTTTTACTTAAAACTAATGAAATCACTCGGTGTACCCATTTCTTCTATTCGATTGAATTTTCTTCTAGGTGAATTAAAATGAGCAATTATTGGAGCTTCATCTAGTTCTGGATGGTCATTAAAATGTTTCTGATCGCCATATCTGATAACTTCTAACACAAGAGGTAAATGATGTCTAAATATACGATCACGTATTCTGGCAGTGCCAAAAACAATTCCTCCACTAACTTGAAGATAAAGGTGGAGTTCAGGATTTCCTTTATTATTGATTAACCATTCAGCTAAAACCTCATCCCTCATCAAGCGAGTGTAAAATTTAGAAATCTGCTTATTATCAAATTGCTTAGCAATGGTAAGGAATAATTCACCCGTAAAATCAGAATGTGTCAAAGTATACCTTCTAGGAAATAATTCTGTATATGATTGTATTTCATCTCGAACATGAACTTTGCTAGTATTTAGAGGATTCATTCTGAACAACATTAGTTCTTAGTTGAATTACCTTAATCGCTGAATTACTCTGCGAGTAATTTCTTCAGGATGCCAAGGAATATTTTCTAAGTTCTCTTTACCTTCTTCAATAGTTAAATGTAGTGCTGAAAAAGTCTCTGAATTAATGAAATCATTAAGGTCTTTAGCAATGGTTTTGATCGATGCTTCTGCAGAATAGGCATAACTGACATCAAGGGATTTTAGGAATGCTAAGTAATCAAGTTTAGAAGAAGTTGTTTGTTGACCTCCAGTAGTAAAATATTTCTGATTATCAAGAATGAGAATTTTCAGATTATCGGGTTTATAAAAAGCAGCAGAAACCATTGATCCTAATCCCATTAAGAAATTACCATCACCAGTGATAACTATTACACGTTTAGCAGTGTTTGCCAAGGCTAGTCCTAAACCAACAGAGACAGGAAGCCCCATAGATCCACGAAGGTAAACTTGAGGTTTAGGGAGGTAATGAAAAGCTTCACGACTGATATTCCCGTTAGAGCTAACAATAATATCAGTTTCAACTATATGGTGTTTCAATTCGCTAATGACTTCATAACTTTTCATTGGCTAAGCACTCCTTTATCAACCAATATTGCTACGGGCAATGAAGTATCATTCATTTTTTGTATCGCTTTTGTCATTTCTTTTTGCCAATTTTTCTCTGATAAAACCCAAAATGGGATTTTCAAGGTTTGTAAAAGTGATTCGTTTATTTCTCCCATTATGGAGTGTTCAGGAAAATCTCTATCTGCTTCCAATCCTCTATAACTAATCAATAACAACATTGGTAATCTGTAAAGCTGTGAAAGTGAAGTTAATGCATCACCAATATTTCCCAAACCACTATTTTGCATATAGATGATAACTTGTTTATTTGAAAGAACTGCCCCAGATGCTATCCCTATTGCCTCATCCTCTCGAGTAGCAATAATATGCTTGAGTGAAATTTCTATTTCATGTTGGGAAATATACATTAGAAATTCTTTGAAATAAGAACAAGGAACACCAGTTATAAATTGAAAATTATTATTTAAAAAATGTGTAAAGGTTTCTGGGTCAATCAACTTGTTTGCTTCCTTAAATTGGTTAATGATATTATGACTCATATATATTAAAAAAAATTAGCTAAAAACAATCAAATTAAAACCTTAACAAAAAACTAAAGTAGTATCTTTGAAAATTAAAATTTTCATTAATAAACGCTTAAATAATATATGAGTTAAAATAAAAATAGGGGTTATTTTGGTTAAAATACTTAAAAGAACAAAAATCTATTCAGTGCTAATTATTGGTGTATTTATTGGCATCACCTTTTTAACTTCTAATAATGTTAAAAGTGATTTTGGTGTCTCAGTTGGCGATGTGTTTGAATATAGAATTAAAGAAGCGTATTTGTATGTAAAGCTTGGTGAAAATAGTTTCACTAGTATCGGATTAAGAATTTATGATTATCAAATTCATTTAGGTTCAACATTAAGTGTAAATGTTACAGCGATGTCATCAGTTGGTGTATCGATCAATTTCATGGCTGGAAATCGACAAGTGGGCGGGTTGATTTACAATGATTTCCACACTATATGGACTTATACTTCAATCATGTATGTCCTTGCGATTTATCAGACATTAAATATAGATTGGGAACAAAGTACGCATTATATGGATGGCATCAATGTGCAATTTGTCCCACCAATAATTCCTATTATTGAATCATCAGAAGAGGTCTGGGAATTTTTTGAAAATTTCAAAGACGAAATTATGAGTGATATATCCACTGATACAGCAAACGATCAAAATATACAAATGGATTATTACAAAAAAGATAATGGCGAAACTCATATATCTGAATGGTTGGTAAATTTCAATTCCATTGCATCAAATAGTGAAGAATACTACTTTTCAGGTTATAGTCATTATCAGTGCTCTTATGAAAAGGAAAAAGGTGTTATGAAAGGATGTCGATATTCGGGTATGTTAACAGGAACGGATGCAACACACGATGATAATATAACTGTACAATTAGTGATGGAACGAGATGATTATCAAATACCTGATTTTAAATTAGATGAAAATCATTTGATTTCAGGTTATAATATAGGCATTACAACTGCAGCATTGACAATAATTGCTACAATACTAATATTAGGAAAGAAAAGGAAAAACAAGACTCAGTAGAAAATCAAATAGTATTTATCATAAAAGAAGACTAGTTGTATTACAAGAATCACCAATAGAATTCAATTCGACCCATAAATAATCAAAAATTGATTTTGCTTCAGGACTAAAATATTCATAGGGGCAAACGGCATCCACCTTCTTGTATAAACCGTAATGTATATGGGCACTAGGTTCGTGCATAAGTAATTGACCGATAAATTGACCTTCGATGACAGTTTGATTAAGTTCAATTGCAATGGCATTAAATTGTATATTACCAAATGTTTCATTACGTGCAAAAGATTCGAAACCTATCATTAAGATATAATCTTTATTAATCTGATAACAAGTACGAACTGCCCAATGGTCAACTTCAACAAGATGAACAAGAACTTTTTCAATCATAGTCATATTACAAGGAGCAATAATGGTGGCAGCAGAGACATTTATGATGAAATCTATGCCATTGTGAAAATCTGAACCAATATATCCATAGCCACAAATCCGACTAATAACTGAAGTATTTTCAAAGAGAAATTCAAGAACCGGAGGATCAGCATCAGGTTCTATATTAGGTGGTTGATGGTATTTAATATAATTAAGAAGCTTCGCTATACCAATAAAACCGCCAAATAAAACCAATATTGTAATGAAAACTGCCAGAACAATTTTCCATTTACGCTGCATAATAATAAAATAATACTTGAACTTCAATAAAAATAATTTGAGTTTTATTTAAAGAAAATAAAAAAAATCTAGCTATTATCATTTTTATATGGGTCTACTCCAGCATCTTTGTAGCGATAATCACGTTGGCCACGTAAATCGACAGGTAGTTCTTCTTTTGGTCTAGTATCTTGGGGCATAAGATAGATGTCACCTTTTTGTTCTCTTCGATACCGTTTACGGAGTAAATAAATGAAACCATAGACGATAAAAGCAAAAACTACTGCTGCTAGAGCGATTAAAACATATTCATAGACTGAAACCATTTATGAACCTCTTATTTATCCTCACAGTACATTTGATTCTGGCAGTATTTAAACTTAAGTAATTAAATTTGTTATCATTGTACAAGCAAACTAGTCAAAAAATAGCTGATTAAAATAAAAATATAATTAGATTAAAAAAATAGTTGGTGTAACTGACCTGGTTTGAACTGACGAAAAAGACATTATCATTAATTCAAAAAGGATAAATTATCTAGAAATATGGATGAATGAACTACCATACTAATTATCTAAAAAGAGTAGTTTTTTGATTGAACATTTAAAAATGATAATTCCATAACATCATTAATAGACTAATTAGCAAATAAAATATAGCAATACTTTTCCGGGGCGGGAATTATTGTTCTTCACAGTTAATGATGATTTAAAGAGAATAGATGAATTGCAAATCAATGGGGAATTTAATGTAGCACTAAACGAACTGGCGATTTTCGAAACTAGAGAGGACATTTCACAAGAAGTGAGAATTTTAAGTCAAATATTAAAAGGGACAATACTACAAAAAATGGGCTTATTCAATCAAGCATTAAAGGTAATAAATCAAGCAATAAAATTATCATCTGATAATTTAGAGATATTACTTTATAGCATCTATGAAAAAGCAGAGATGCTATGGGAATTAAAAATGATTGATGATACACATGATTTAATTGAAGACGCAGAGAAGGGATTTCAAAAAATAAAACAAAAAAGCACAGACATATTACTTTATCATAATGCGAGAATAAATGATTTGAAAAGTTATTATTTTATACTTATTCGAGACTTTGAACAAGCAATCCATTATAGTGAAACAGGATTAAAATTAAAAAGAAAAATGAATGATAAACTTGAAATTATTAGATCGTTAATTATTTGTGGTTGGGCAAATCATATTAATTTTAATCTAGAGGAAGCAATCACTTACACAGAAGAAGCATTAGCTTTAGCTACAAAAATTAAATGTATAAATAGTATATTTCATAGTAGACTACTACTTGGTTTGTCAAACTGGCAAAACCATAATTATGATGTAGCAAGAGATTATTTTGATAAATGCATGGAAACAGCAAAAAAAGTTGAAAATAATTATTATCTATACTTAGCTACTTATGCTCAAGGATATGGACTGTTTTCTAAGGATGCAAAAGCTTCTTTTAATCTATTAGAGAAAGCACTCAAGCTATTAAATAAGATAGAAAATTATTCTGAAGAAATATCACTAAATGCTTCAATTGCAGTAAATAATTTTTCTCTGGGCAAAAATAATGAAGCACTACCTTACATCAGAAAAGCATTGGAAATCTATCATAAAGCCCATAAGAACAAACCTACTACTATTTATGCTTATCTTTTACGCACGCAAGGTCAAGTATTCCTTAATTTAGGTAAATTAAATGAAGCATTAGATTATTGTTTAAAAGCAATAGAGGTATGTAGAGCAATAGATGATCGAGAGGGATTATCAGCTTCTCTTTTTTACACAGGGGCAACATTTAGAAGATTAGGGGACATAAAATCTGCTATTGATTGTTATACTGAAGGATTAACAATTGCTGAAGAAATAAAATATGATCGAATGGCTACCTGGATTTTAAATAGTTTGAGTTATGCTTATCTTGAAAAAGGAGAAATCCAAAAGGGCATTGATTTGTATCTCAAGGCTGTGAAAAGGTTTGAACATTTTGATGAGAATAAAGATAGAATTTCTAACTTCAATTATTATTTAGGTAATTTCTATTACGAAAAAGGAGAAATAGAGAAAGCGTATCAATATACAAAACTTAGTTATGAACAAAAAAAGAGCGTTGTATTCAATCTAACTATTGTTAGATCACTTTTCTTGTTGATTAGGATATGCTTGGAATTGAATCAAATTGAACAAGCAGAATTATATCTAAAACATTTGGAAGATTCTAACAAAAAGATGGACAATAGGATCGTTGATCATTCTTATCGAACTGCAAAAGCTATGTTGTTAAAAACAAGTATGCGATCGATAAATAGGGCAGAGGCGGAAAAAATACTTGTTTCTGTAATTAACGAAGAGGTCGCTATTTCTAATGTGACAATTATAGCCTTAATTAATCTCTGTGAATTGTTATTAGAAGAATTCAGGATTACAGGTGAGTTGGAAGTATTAACTCAATTACAAACTCATACTCAAAAACTAGTTGAAATTGCACAAAATCAAGAATCACCTTCATTGACACTTGAAGCTCAACATCTAAGAATTATTACCTTATGGTTGCAAGCTCAGCATTCCATTAAAAAAGTGGATTTAAAAGAGATTCAAGAACTTTTAGTGAATACTCAAGAATTGGCAGAAATGAAAGGATTACTAAGAATTGCTAGCAAAATATTCAATAAACACAATAAATTATTAGAGCAACTAGATGTATGGGATGAATTCTTAAGAAATTATTATGACCTAATACAGAAATAAGAGAAGTTTTTTTACCGAACGTTTATAATTTAGTTTCGTTATTATAATTGTAGTGTGGACTGGTGAACGTTGCTGTGACAGAGAAAAAAAGGCCTAGAGGAAGACCAAGAAAATACAAAGATAATGCTGAAAAGCAAAAAGCATTTCGAGAGAATAAGAAAAAGCACATTGAGAGCCTTGAAGATAGAATAAAAGAACTTGAAATTATTTTTGATGCTAACATCGATAAAAAAATTGTGAAAAAGCAAGCTTGGGATAATTTTACTTTTCAGGACATACATGCTTTGAGTACCGATCAATTAAAAAATTACCGAGTAGAGTTAAAGAAACTTCTTGGTAACAAAACTATACATAGCCCAATTAGAGTAATAATAGAGGAGGTACTATCTGAAATAAAGAGCCTAAGTGATAGAAATATTCGAAATGAGATTCTCCTTTCAACAAGAAATTATGATAATTCATTATTTAACTCAACAATGCTTCATTTAATTAATTTAGAATTAGGGACCCGAATAGACGATATTGACATTAAAAAAGAAATAGAGATAGCTGAACAAAGAATTAGGGAACTGGAAGCAAGTGATTCAAAACAAGAGGAACAAGAAATAAAGATAAAAAAATCATAGAGAACCGAAGCTCTCTATGATAAGTAGAGTTCTAATTCAAAACGAAGAAGAACTCTAAAGATGAATTGTCATAACTCCAGTTACATAAGTTGTTCCCACGTAAGGTCCTTCTAATACTGGGCCATATTCAGCATGACATTTGATAGTATATGGACCTAATGTTCCAAAACTATTACACCATCCATAGGTACGACCAGTTATTCCATCTCGTTTCAAAATTGAATTGCCATAAAAATAGATATTCATGCCGTAGAATTGATCATCGCCAAGCCAAACACCAATAAGCTCATTAGTGCCAACACCACTTGCTTCTCCAGTTTCAAGATGGGTAACCATGTGATCTGCTGTTGCATAAAGAACCCCTTCTATTGGTCCATAGACAATATTAAATTTGTAAATAGCATCATATGTGTGTTCTACACTACCTGTAATTACTGTTGTTCCTGGATCATAACCTGAAAAATCGAATTTTTCATAAAACGTAAATTCAATTTTTACTACTTCAGCTTGGGCAGGCATTGCTGTAACAGCTATTGTTCCTAGTAAAACTAAAAATGGTACTAGTATTAATTTCTTCAGTTTTATACACCCTCCGTATATCTGTACTATTAACGCTACGTTATTAAAATATAAGTATTTCGTATCGAGACTAAAATATTCCCCTTAAAAGATATAAAAACTATATTCGAAAAAGAAAATGAGCTGAAAATGTTATCATAATAATAGTATAATAAAAAAGTAGTTGGTATCGCTGACCAGATTTGAACTGATTAAGAGCTATGATATTTATCTCAGGGAAGAAAAATTAATGCTTTAAACAAATATCAACTATCTTAACATTAAAAATACTAATCAATTATTTGTTGTATTCT
>JAEORJ010000318.1 GCA_016840945.1 Candidatus Gerdarchaeota archaeon | reverse complement strand
TTAGACGTATTTGATGGATTGTAATTTTCATTTGAACCAATGATGTAATAGAGATTATATCCTCCTTCAAAAGTAAATTGATAGTTAGCATAGGCAATTGTTCCTGTTGGCATTGCATCCAGTCGCCACCAGAAATCAGTGTAAAGATTCTCAGGGATTTGGTAATACATTGGTCTTCCTATTGCTGCTGTTCTTGGTCCCAGGTAAGATGTTAAATTAGCTGCATTGGCACCTGAATGCGAATCTGCTGTGAGATTGGTATATAAGTGATTTGAATCTCCTTCCCAAGAAATAATGGGATTCGCACCTGTCCAACCCCAATCTTCCTCAAAGGATGGATCACCATTAGGATAAGAAATAACTCTGAAATCATCTATTAATAATTCAACTTTCTGATCTGCATTTGGTCCTCCGTAAGTATAAAATGCAGCAAAGTTAAATGTTAGACTCAAGAACCCAATTTCTGCTAGCATATCATACATATCTAAGGTAAAATGTTTCCAAGTATCTCTTTCACCAAATCCATCTGCTTTTATAACAATTCCAATATAAGTAGAACTTGTATAATTCCAATCTGGCACTTCATCCAATCCTTGGCCAAACATCACATAACATTCGAAACTATGGCTAATATTATAGCCTGAAATATACATGTATGCTAATTGATCATAACCTCCTCCTGGTCCATCTGAGTATTTCCAATCTACCTCGAAAATTAATTTTCCAGGTTCATTAGGATAATATGCAATTGGAGGACTCCCACCATACCCAAACTCAGTTCCTAAATAAGTTCTTGAATAACTATTCTGATAATATGGATTAGATGTCATATTGATAGCTTTTGAACCCTCAGTGTGATCATCTGTCTGATAAATAGTTCCAGGACCATAATTCGACCCAGTCCAATAGCTACCAGTTCCTGATTCAAAATCACCATTAAGTAAGTATTCAAATCCAGTGCTATTTGTTGCACTTACATCATCAAAGACCATTTCAGAATATCCTGTAGGATATATAGGTGATTGAGTACGAAAATAGATATAATAAGCATAAGTTGTTGGCGAAGGAGTGCCAAAAAAAGATTCATAATCATACGTAAGATTTCGTTGGATATTTTGCCAACTACCTGATGGAGTATCTCTAAGGTCAAAATACACTGTTGTAGAGGATGTATTTGGCTGAACCGAGTTTGCAGCAATATAGTAATTCATGTAACGGTTAGTAGAACCAGTATATACACGAACAGAAAAATAATGAACACCATAAGTATCAGGATTTGGATGAGAATAAATCCAAAAATCTAAAGTTATCCCTTGAACAAGAATTGGATACCCACTTGTATAACTATTAAAAGTACGATAAGCTTCTGCTGTTGCTGCACCTTGTTCTGTTCCTTTTGCTCTACATAAACCAGCATAAGAACCTCCATGAACTAAATCTTGATACTCAGCATCTACAAATTGGTAACCTGTTACCCAATAACTATAATCTTCAGGTATACCATTTCCATATGCTGATTCAAAACCACTATTTTGATTAATAGTTGTTTTTACATACTCTTCACCACCTACTCCATTTATCTGGAATTCAGGTGTCTCAATTTCGCCTACTTTCAGTATATTTCCTGAAGATTCAGCGAAAACATTCGAGAAAAAAGTTTCCTCTAAAAGAAATGGCTGTATTGCTAGGCTAGCAATAATAAATAAAACCAAACTACTTCTTTTAATCATATTAAATCACTAAAATATAATCTATAATTTCAAAAAGTCATATAGTGTCTTTAATTTTTCTCCTAAAAGTATCTTCTTGTCAACTAATAGACGTTTTAATTCAGATAGATGTTATTGCCATAAAATGAAATTCTGTTCTTAAATTATATAAGAAAAGAAAACAATAGATTCATCTAGTTTCATGGATTTATATGCTAACCAATTTAATAATGTGATTTTATTGAAATTTAGCACAAGAAGTTAGCTAATTATTTTTCTATTTCTTCGAGTAGTCTAGAAAGGTTCTTATCTTATTTTCTAGAAGAATAATTAGCATTTGTTTAAAAGGTGTTTTTTATTGAAGATGAGTAAAAAAAATGTATTATTATCAGCTATATCCTTAGTAATGGGTATTTTTGGATTACTTGTTCTAACAACTGCTGCTTTGATATCCAATTATAACGATATTGATAATTGGTCTAGATTATTCTTTAATGGTAATCTCAAAACCAAAATCGGTGGTGGTGATCCTTTCACTATTTTTGATAACGATTTTCCAACAGCCTTTACAGTCCTAAGTTTAATAGGAATTATTGCTATTATATTAGGAGCTATTTATTGGCTTGCTGTTTCTTTAAGTAAGAAGAACAACTGTCTTTTCACTAATTATAATTTACCAGGACCAATTACAGGTGCCTTTATGGGTTTGGGAGGTATTCTTGGTTTTATTGGTTCAATGGTATTTATTCCCTATGGCAATGATTTTGTGGAAGGTGGTTTTTACAATTACGCTTTTGGATACATCTTAGTTACAGTAGTTTTTGGATTATTTTTCATAATTGGATTACTTATTGTACTCACTACTAAGAAAGGAAGAAAACCAAAGAAGAAGAAAAAATAACCTACTAAAACGAATTTACTATTTGAATCTTAGATAATTACTCTAAGATTTTTTTGTTTCTCTATTAATAGATTGAAATTTTTAGTAATTTTTATTTTGTATTCTTAATATGAATTGGTTCTTTCGCTAAAGTTGCGCGGGGATGTATCTCTATATTGTCGATGTAGTATACTTCTCCTTGAACTTCTGTACCAAAACCTATTATTATAGTTCGTCCCTTGATATCACCTTTTACCAAAGCCCTTTTGATATTGACTTCATTTTCAGCTACAATATTGCCATATATTTTGTAGGGATGTATTAGAGGTTGTAAATCTATTAACATACCAATATAGACATTCTCAGCTTTAATGTTTTCATCAATTGTTACAGTACCTCTCAAATCAACATCTCGCTTTGACATAAGACTTCCATGAATTTTCGTTAAGCCAGCAATTTTTACTCCTTCTTGAGCTTCTATGTGACTTCCTACTTTTAGTGTTCCTGCTTTTGAATAATAACCTTTGATAGTCATTTCACCATCGATTGTTGTAGAACCCGAGGATTTGGCATTTCCGCTTACAGATAATGAACCAGCAATATTAAATGAACCAGCACAATGAAAATCTCCATTTACTATTATACTTCCTGAACTTTTGAGTGAACCAGAAGATCTAAATTCCTCACATTCTAAATTACCATTTATTTTTGTGGTACCAGCTGTCCTAACTATTTCGTTTAGTTTACCACCCGATATTGTACTAGATCCTGCAACTTTCATTTTTATTTTTCACCAATAATTATTTTCTGAATATTATTGACTGATAAGTATAATATACATATGCTAATGCTTTTTTCAAATTCTTCAAGAAAAAAATGATGGTAAACTATTGTTTTCTCTAAAAAGCAAATAATCAACAGTTGACCATTTATTTGTTAAAATTCCTTTAGTTATTATTCAAGTTTTACCCATTCTTTTTGTATTTCTAGCATTTCATCTAGGAAATTATCAGCTTGATGCTTTCTCGGGAAATTTGAATCCATTTGTAACGTTTGTTTAGCATAATCTCGAGATTTATGCAAAATAGTTTTTATATTAAGATCTTGAACAGCAGCTTCTGCTTTCAAAAGATCAACAAGTGGTTCTGGATAATTTTCGCCAAGAGGTATCCCTTGAACACCTTCCTTGTTCACGATAGCAGGGCATTCAATTACCAAATCTTCAGGTAGGTTAGGAATGATCTTTGTATTAGGTAAATTAACCGATAGTTCATGGTGATTACTATCTGATACAATTCCTTCGATAATTGGAACAGCTCTTTCAGGGTCTTGTTTAACTAATTTATAGGCATTATTCCTTTGTATCTTTCTTTGAATTCGTTTACCATTAAAATTAATGTAAAAACGGTAGAGATTGTAGAAATTCTTTATCCCTTTCATATTAGCAACATCTCTAGCCCAGCCAATATACTCTCCAAGATGTGAATCATTTGTATATGGCATATACCCGAATTGTTCCAAAATTACGCTTGTTAAATCAACAGGAGACAATAATCGTGAAACCAAACTTCGTCTCCATTTCTGGAAATAGGGCAGTCCTTTGAGTTTTATTTTAGGTATCAAATCTTCATTAGTTTCAATGTTTCTAGCTTTAATAACAGAACCAAAATGATTTAATCCACCACACCAAAGGTCCATCTTTTCAAAAGGCAATTTTAGTATCTTTGGAAGATGTTCCTCTGCAAAAGCGATTTCATGACATAGACCAACTGTTTTAATTTGTGGGTATTTTCTTTTAACTGCTAAACAAATTCTATGCATTGGATTAGTATAGTTAATTAATGTTGCTTGTGGACAAATTTTATTGATATCTTCACAAATATCTAAGATTTGAGGAATAACTCGTAATGCGTGAAACATTCCTCCGGGACCACCATTTTCACCGAATACTTGGGTACTGCCATATTTCAAAGGGATTTTCCAATCTTTATCCCACCAATAAAACCTAGGTCCAACTTCAATAGTATTGATAATAAAATCAGCATTTTTTAAAACATCTGATCGATTAGTAGATGCTTCTAACATGAAATTAAGCTTTTCTTTGTCAATTTTCTGTTGACAAGCTTCACGAACATACTCGAGATGCTGTTCATGAATGTCATGTAAACCAACAGTAGCACCATCTAATATTTTAGAATGAAGGATACTGCCACATATTCCAAAACCAAATTGTAAACTTCCTGCACCAACAATAACGATTTTCGGAGGGGTCACTTTTCACATCGTCCTAATTGAATTTCTATTAATTTATTTACTGTTGATTTTATAATTTAAAGTATTAAAAGTATTGATTTTAGACAATGAACAATTTCTAAAATCAGAACTGATTATAATGAATAATATGTAGTGATTTATCTAGAAGATTGAAATTTTTAGTAATTGTTATCTATAATTATACTTTAGCAAAGAGCTTCATAAATAGTGATTATTTTCCGAAATAATTTTATAAAAAAATTGTTTCCTTTAAAATAGACTATTTGTGGTGTTTTTATGAAAGGAAAACAAACTCTCTATTCTTCTATTTTCATATTTCTTCTCATCAATATAATTCCAATGACTTTTACTACTCCTATCATCTCTTTCATGGAGAGTAGTTGGGCGAAAACAATTCCTGTGATTGATGGCAGTTTTGATAATAAGGAATGGGCTGATGCAACTCATCTTTCATTTAATCATACCGACCCATCACCAGGTCATGATCCTGATTTTGTACATATCTATATAAAAAATACTGATAACAAATTATTCCTTCTCTTTGATGACCTACCAGATGATACTGAAGAAGTTGATGACCATCTTTATGTACATTTTGATGCTAATTTAGATGGTGTACTTGATAATGCCCTTAATATGATATTAGATCGAGCTCATGACCCTGGTTCCAGTGTAGCTGGAAATAATTTCACTGAATGGGTTATTGGTTTTGGTCCTTCACCTAACAAAGTAATTGATCATTCAATAATGGAAGTAGCTATCGATATTACTTTTGATTCTGTTTATGATGGTAGCTCCACTCCATCTGAGCTTAATTATATTTTACCAGTAGGAACCGAAAATAATACAATCAAAGTTTTCTTTAGTGCATCTTTCTATTTCTGTGGTTGGGAAATTCCTCAAGATGGTGATATAAATATCGTAGAAACTTATGGTTCAGTATTACTTGATGCTACCCCACCGATGAAAACATATGTTCTCATACTCATTATTGTTGGTGGATTAGTTGTACTAATTGCTTTAATTGGTGGAACCATGTTAATACGAAAACGGCGCTAAATTGCTCCGTTATTCTTTTTCCTAATTGATAATTTGAAAGAGAATGTTATTTTTATCAATTATTTTGTATCTATTATTTTCTTTTTGATGTAAGTGGTTTTTTTAATGGTTTGGCTATTCTTTCAGAAGTTTCACCGTTAATTTCTATTATGTCTCCTTCAAATTCTGGTACCACATCTTGTTCAGGGATATCTTCTTCAGGAGGATCTGAAGACTCAATTGATGTAAATGCAGGAGTGGTTTTTCTTCTCTTTTCATCTATTTGTTTTCTATTTGACATTTGAAATATCCTCTTACAACCTATATCTAATTACTCGGTAAAAAAGTATTACTATTTGAGAATGTTAGTAAACCTACTGTAGCAACTTCTAATATTTTGTATGAAAAATGTATGCATTACTAATATCATTGAAGGTGGTTATCAACACCTCTTAATATTCTACATCTATTCGTTTAGCTTCTTTTAAAATAAATAGAGCATCTATCGTTATCCATTCATTCATTTTCCTTTGACTAACTGATCCCCAGTTAGCAGGGGTATAATATTTATTTTCTGAATTTGATGTTTGGCAATATCTCTTTTCTAACGGAAATCCTCCATCATTTAATCTTTTAGCTTCTAGGATATCCAAAGCTTCAGTACAACGTTTATCGCTTATTTTTCCTATTTCTGCTAGAACTTTCATTGCCATGAGAATATCGTAATGCCAATAAGGAGGATAATGTAGTAATAACCAATTTTGATTGATAATTTTATCATCTTTTAATTGTCTGAAAAGCTTTCTTTTAAGAAATAGTTCAGTTGCTTTCTCGAGTGCTTTTTTAATCTCACTACTAGATTTTTCTTTTTGATAATAATTTAGTGCCCTAGTTGGTATCAAGCTTTCATGATACGAAGAATTCTTTGCATCAGGATTTTTATCACAATTCCATCCACCATC
>JAEORJ010000317.1 GCA_016840945.1 Candidatus Gerdarchaeota archaeon | reverse complement strand
GATTATTGAATTTTAACGATCCTTTATCCAAGTATATTCCTGCGTATCCTAATGGCGATAAGATTCTAATAAAGCATTTAACATCCAATACTTCAGGAATAGTTGATTATATAAATGAATTACATTATACGGTAACAGACGAAAATGTTGCAATTGATTCACTAATCAGTATTTTTGAAGATAACCCACAAAATTTCGAACCTGGAGAAATGTATTCCTATTGTAATTCCGGATGGGTTTTGTTAGCGTATATTATCGAAAAGGTAAGTGGTTTGAGCTATGCTGAATTTGTTAATGAAAATATCTTTAGAAAAGCAGCTATGAACTCAACTTATTCAGATTGGGATTATTTCTCAATACAAATGGCAAAGGGCTATCATAAAGAAAATGGGGCTTTTGTTCAAAATGCATATTTTAGTCCTTCACAAATTATTGGTTCTGGAAATATTATTACAACAATAGATGATTTGTATAAGTGGTATACCTCAATTTATAAATCAGAACCAAATTGTTTGAAATTTCAATTTCGATTTAATGGTTGTTTTGGTGGTTTCAGGGCAACTTTATTCATAAACAGGATATTCAACAGTGTGTATATAATTTTAGGGAATTACGATTTGGCCCCACTTGATGAAATTGTTAATGAACTGGACAAAACATTAATGGAATCTCAAACCAATTGCTTGGTTGAGAATTCTTTTGAAAAATATACAGGTTATTATTATGCAGGCGATAGTTATTACATAATAATTGATAAGTGGAAAGACAAACTTGTCTTTCATTCTGGTTCGATGAATCAGCCTGTTAGTCATGATACAATCTACTCACTCTCAGATAATCATTTTTTGTGTACGAATGTTTTTTTTGACTTTAAGGATTTGGATAGTATTCATTACAACAAATTCAATGTTACTTGGGGGTGCAATACATATAGCTATAAAAGAGCCAATTATCATTTTAATAAAGAAGGTGCTAATAAATATGTTGGAAAATTTGTACTGGATGATAATCGAAAATTAGAAATCAGCTTCAATGAGAATGATTGTTTAGAAGTTCTTATGGAAGGTTCAAATAAAATGATAAATCGATATACAGCTAAGGGTACTACCACTACTAATTTTGTATTTTCTTTTGGCAGATTGATTTATGATTCTTTGGACAATTCACGTTATCAATCAATAAAAATAAATATTGACGGAATTAGTTTTACTGGAAAAAGAACAGAATAAAAAATGTGCCATAACATTTGTGGCTGTTATACAACTCGTTGAAATTATGCAATGAGCTAATAATTAATAAATTAATGTGATTCCTGTATTGCTTTGCCCAATATTATGAAAATAAACATTGCGATGGAAGCCCTTTCGCCAACTCCATGACACATACAAATGCTTCAGTTGACAAAAGGGTTATTTCTCGCTGATGCAAAATAGGAATGATTATTTCTTTTTTAGATTTACATTACCGGCAAAAGTATGAACGGAAAGGCCAATGCCACCGTTATTAACTTTGCCAATTACTTTTGAATAATCATATTTTTTCCCTGTGTTGGGGGTCCTGTCCTGCAAGAATTTGCTATCCAGTTTTTTTTCAGGGTTTCCTAAAAAGAATTTTTCCTCTTTTGTTAAATTGAGTGGTTTTGTTTCTTTGATTTCAATTTCAAATTCAGAATATATTTTGCCAACTTCTGCACCAAGATCAATATCAAAGCTAGACTTTTGGGGTAGAGTTACATCTACATTGCCAGCAAACATTTCTATAGTAGATGGATTAGACTGATTAAGCCCGGAGAAATCAATTTGATAATTACCGACAAATATAGCTAACGCAATTGGTCCGGTAATTTCGGATAAGCTGATATCCGAAGCAAATAATTCAATATTTATTTCAGATTCTATATTCTGCACATTGATTTTGCTAAATATTTCCGTGTTTTTGGTATCGGTGATTTCTATCTTCTCATCGAGATATTCTGTTTTTATTTCAAGCTGGGCAAACTTTGGAATTTTTAAATTGTAATTTGTAAATTGAGCTTTTTGGTTGGCAGGAGAAATTATCACAATTCCATCGTAAAATTCAAAACTCAACCCAATTTGAGTATTTTCATTCTTAAAAAATTCTGGTTTTGCCATATTTGCATCAACAGGTAGTTGTTTTTGACTTTCCTTGTTAATTTGAATTTTCGAAGTTGAAACACCATCAATATTCAGATTACCATATAATTCAAGAATTTTTACTTTTTTAATTTCCTGTAAATCTTTAGAGAATTCTTGGGAAAACGAATTTTTGACTGTGAATACTAAGCAGGTTATTATTACGATATAATTTTTCATACTTTAAAAATTAAAAGTTTAACAATTATCTAAGCATAAACTTGTATGCCTGAATTTATATAAGAGTTTGCAAACTATTCCGGGCATAATCTTTGACCATTCTATTCGTGTTATCATTTTGAATTAAATCCTTTAAAGGTCCAATAATTCTCCGCTCTTCAATTTCTGTCAGGTAATTGATGAGTTTTATCTGAACTATTGGCTTCTGATTGATAGTTAGCGATTTCAATAAAATATCCCTTGCTTTCTGGTTATCACTTAGTTTGTATAAAGCTTGCGCTGCTTCTAATCTTACATTGATGCTTTCATCATTATTTAGTAAAAAATTAAATGTATTCAGAAGCTCTTGGTTTGTCTCGGAAGAATTTAGATATTCAATTGCCAATATTTTTTCACTTGGTGTTTTTTCTTCGAGTGCAGTTAAATGTACTTGCTGTTTGAGTTTAAAAACTTCTTGTTCCAAAAGGGTAAGTTTAGAATTAACCCCAACTTTGTTTTGAATAATTAGGCCAAAAACAGTCCCGCCGATAAACAATAGAATTGAGGCAGCAACTTTCAATAGAGATTTAAAAGAAAAATCCAATATAGGTTTTCGTGTAGATTTGTTTTTCTCTTTATCAAGTTTGATAAAAAAACCGGTTTTGAAAAACTCGGAAGATTCAGCAGGAGCTGCTTTTGAAATTTCATTATGCAGCTCTTTGAATTGCATTAGTTTCGTTGAGCAATTATCACATTTTTTTATATGTAATTCAAAATCAATTCTTTCTTGGCTGCTTAGATTATTGTCAAGGTAATCTAGTAAATGATTATTTATATCTGAACATTTCATAATTTGTCGATTATTCGGTTTCAAAGTATATCTTACGAAGCTTATCAAGTGCCCTGAAAATCTTATTTTTTATAGCGGCTTCAGTAGTAGAGTATATTTCGGCAATTTCTTTATATTTCAAACCTTGAAATTTGCTAAGAATAATTAATTCTTTGTAGTCATCTGACAGTAAGTTCATTGAGTGGTACAGTCTTAAGTCATTTTCACTATCGCCGATATTTGAGTCAGACAAATTGTTAATGATTTCTGTATTTTCGGTTACAACCTTTTTTGATTGGTAATGAGTATTCAGCATATT
>JAEORJ010000316.1 GCA_016840945.1 Candidatus Gerdarchaeota archaeon | reverse complement strand
ATTTTAGTTTCTTCTTTTATCTCTTTAAGCAACTTGATATTTTGATTTACTCTAAAAGCTATATAATCAGAACCTCTGATAACCATCGATTCACCTGTGTAAATATCATCAATATAAATAGTTGCTACACCTTTTTCTAAATCTAAAGATTTCTTAAATAGTAAAGCATCCATTGCTTCATCTAATCTATCGTCCCTAACAACTACACATTGATCTCCTACATACGATTGATTAAATAAAGGTATGAGTGAACTTTCAGATCGATTGATAGTAATTGGTTTAATCACTTCATAGATCACAGTTGCACCTAATTCCTCAGTGGTTGTTACTTTTTCAGCAGCCATAACTTCTCGAGAGATATCCCAATCTGCTTCATCTGCTAATCTAATAGTGGTACTTGTTTCAAAACGTCCTTTATTCATTGGTTCACTACTAATTAATCCATCACCTATTCTTTGTGGTCTAGGAGGAGGTCTTAAAGCTACTTGAGCAGTCATTGGTGAGATACCAATTTCATCTCTATTCACCCAAGGACGATTGACATAGAGAGGGGTGTGTAAGTCATATTTAAAACTAACAGGTTGACCGGTTACTAACCGTAATTTGATATTTTCCCAATCAATTGAAGTTGTATTATCAACAATAGCTAAACCAATGAAATTAGCTTTCTTAGTCTGTTCATCAAACAACACTCGATAGGTTAATCTCCAAGCTGAAACAGGCGATACCCATTGAAGTTTGGCGTCATCTTTTTCTGTTAAAATTTTTAGATTGGTTACCCCAGTTTTACGGGTTATTGCTTCCAAATTTAGAAAGACCTCTAGGTCCTTCTTGATAGGTGTATCAAGTATTCTTAGGGTTATAATTTTACTAATAGGAATATGGGTTATTGTTTCATTTGTTTTAATGACTAAAATATCAAGCCCTTTTTCAGATCCTTCAACCTTCTCAAGAACAATATAATCAATGCCAATAATTATTCCAGAATATGCTTGATCTAAGGTTTCAATTTCAACAGCCAAACCAATAAGGTGTTTACCAAAAGATAAGAATGCCTGTAATGAATCGATGTTTATGCCTATTTTTCTTTGCACATCAATTTTTTCTTCTGCAGCACTAAAAGTAACTGATTTTAAGGATTCAATGGATAATGATTTAAGTATATCATCAACTATATCCTCATTTACTGGTAAAATAAATTCTTTATTTTTACATTCTCCATTGAAGAAACCTACACCTGATTTATATAAGGTAATATCTTTTATTTGAAAAGTCACATAATTCCTCCAGAATTAGATTTAATGTTTGATTTTATTTCAATGCTATTATGATAAAAGTAGATTACCTATAAAATCTTTTTTTATAAGAAAAAAAAGTAGAAGAAGAGAATAAACAGAAAACTGTTTATTCAGAATATTTTTTAATTAATTCATCAACAGTAGTGTTTTCTTTAGAAGCAATATTTGCTAAAGAATTCCTACAAGTAATTTTCAATGTATCAGTATTAGTTGAATTAATTATTTTCACTAAAATAGGAACCACTTTTAATGTGTTCATTGTTCCTAATGATTTAGCTATATGATATCTTAGATTTTCGTTATGATCAGCTAAAAGATACTTTTCCAAAATTTTAAGAGAAGAAATATCACCGATTTCACTTAGTGCTCCTACAATTTCTTCTTTAACAAGTTCATCTTTTTCCTGTTCATATTGAGTAATTAAAACAGATACTGATGATTTATCACCAAGTCGAGATGAAATACCACCAATCGCAAAAGCTGCATTTTCTCGTTCTAATGGATCATCAGAGGTTAATTTCGCTTTCAATATTGTTAAATCTTCAGGTGTACCATTACTTATTAACCAATAAGCTGCTCTTTTACGTTCGCTCTCTTTTTTACTACCGATCTTTGCTAATGCCTTAGACGTATCCATCCGTGCCCGATCATATTTTGTGACATTTTCAACAACACCATAAACAACTAAACCTATTATAACAACTGCTGGAATAACGATCCAAAGCCACCACAATACATGTTGATGTTCTAATCTAATTTGTGTAAGCATACTATCAGCATTTAGATTCAAAAACACAAAGGTATATTCGTTCCAATCTGGTATTACAACAGATACAGTGTACACCTCACCCCATAATACTGTATGATTATATTTAGATGAGGTCATATTTGCAATCGTAACAGAACCGTCCAACATTAGGTCCCATTCAGTTCTATTTACACAAAAAACTTGTAATGTATAAGAGGGATCTACAGTTTCATTAAAAGTTACTGTTATAGTAAATCGTTGATTCTTATAATTTCTTATAGAATGTGTAAAGGCATCAGTATATCCAGGATCTATTGTTCTTGGTCTATCAAAATCAACAATTCCATCAACATTCATTGATGTAGTTATTTGGGTAATAATTAATACTGTAAAGGCAAGTATTCCAAATTTCACTAATCTTCTTGTAGCCTTACTCATCGGTAGTTCTCCTAATTGAAATTTTATATATGCTTACATTTAATATTTTTGTATGATATCAGAATAAACACTTATGAATATTTGCCTAAATTAAAAATATGATGTTTTTAAATGAGTATATTATTAAATAAAAATGAAAAAAAATGATTAATAGGCTTTAGGAGATGGTAAAGCCTTTACTTTCTTAGGTTCTGATTGTAATTTACATCCTTTTT
>JAEORJ010000315.1 GCA_016840945.1 Candidatus Gerdarchaeota archaeon | reverse complement strand
TCTCTTCTTTTATCACTTTATTTTCAAGAGTACCGATTTTTTCTATCTCTAATTTTACAACATCGCCTTCTTGTAAATAAACGGGAGGATTTTGATAATGACCTACCCCTGACGGTGTACCTGTAAATATTAGGTCTCCAGCTTCAAAAGTGAATGATTTTGAAAGATAAGAAATAATATAATTTATTGGAAAGATCATATGTTTGGTATTTGATTCTTGCCAGACTTTGTTATTTACACTAAGTTTCAATGAAAGATTTTGTTGATCTTCAATTTCATCTTTAGTTACAATCCAAGGCCCTAATGGGCAGAAGGTATCCATTGTTTTTGAACGTGTAAATTGTTTATCAGCATATTGATAATCTCTAGCACTAACATCATTTCCGATCATGAAACCTGCAATATATTCATGTGCTTGTTCTTCTGGTATATGTTTCCCTCTTTTACCTATTACAACTACTAATTCAATTTCAACATCTATCTTATCAGAAATCGCTGGTAATTGAATTGCATCTTCAGGACCAATAATTGCTGAATTAAACTTCCCCCAAATCATAGGATTCTTTGGTACTTCAGCTCCACCTTCTTTTGCATGTTCTGCAAAATTCCTTCCTAAACAGATAATCTTTTGTGGATTTGAAATAGGTGCTTTGAGCTTTATTTCTGATCGTTTGTAAAAAGATTCACTTTCTATATTAGAAAAGATTTCATCGTCAGTTTCTTGTAGCTCTTTAAGCTCATTATTCATTTTTTGAAGGTCCTTTATTCCCTTTTCACCTAATCCTATAAAATCCTTCATATTTCTTATAGTTTCGAATTTTGGTTTTGGTAATCTCTCGCCTGCAGCAACAATATCAACAATTACCCCTGAATCCCAGAAATAACCAATTCGATTGATGCCATCTTTTGTTTGAAAAGTTACTAATTTCATTTTTTTTACCTCGAGTAAAGTTTTTTTATTTATTACTTTCCAAAGAACTTAGCTAGTTTTAAAAGTAATTGATAAAGCTCGAATTGATTCAGATTTCTAAATTTTCATTTAAACAAAAGCTTTTTGTAGTATCTTAACTTCTTCGTTAGATTGTGCTAAATCACTTTTCATGGTAAGATTTCAATGACAAAAATGAAAAATGCAAATCGGTTAGATATTATTGCGCCTTCGGGTATTCGTGAAATGTTTGCTAGAGCTCAAGGCATTCCAGGAGTAATTTCCTTAGGTATTGGTCAACCTAATATTCCCACACCTCAAGGATTAGTTGAAGCTTTAGTTAAATTGGTAAAAAGTGGTGATAATTATTATTCACCCACTGCTGGCACTCCTAAATATCTTCAAGCTATAGCTGAAAGCAATAAAAGAGATTATAATTTAGATTACAATCCCACTACTGATATTGTAGCTACTGCTAGTGGTTGTGAAGCTCTTTATTGTGCTTTGATGAGCTTTGTTGATTCTGGTGATGAAGTACTCATCCCTGACCCATCGTTTTTAACTTATCCAAGACAGGTCATTCTAGCAGGAGGAGTTCCCGTTTGGCTAAAACCAACATCTGAATTGAAAATCGATACAAATAATCTCCAAGAATACATAACTGAAAAGACTAAAGCTATTATTCTTAATTTCCCTTCAAATCCAACTGGAGAAGTAATGACCCGTGATGAATTAAAACCTATTATCGATTTAGCAGTTGATAACAATTTAGTTATTTTATCTGATGAAGTTTATGAGAAGTGTATTTTTACCGATGATTTACATGTTCGTGTTCCAACTTTAGATGGTGCGTATGAGCGAACTATTCTTCTTAATAGTTTTTCCAAAACTTTATGTGTTCCTGGTTGGAGGATAGGATATGCTGCAGGTCCAAAAGAACTAATCGCACCAATAATCAAAATGCATAGTTTTGTTGTGGCTAATGCTCCATCAGCTCAACAAAATGCTATTGGTGAATTTCTTAACACTCCAGAATTTGATACTTTTACAACTAAACTTCGAAATATTCTCAAAGAGCGAATGATAAAGATAGTTGATGGATTCAATTCAATAGACGGGATAAGTTGTCGATATCCTGAAGGTAGTTTTTATGCTTTTCCAAACATTGCAGAACACAAGGAATATACAACATCAAATGTAATTGCAGAAACAATTTTTGAAAAATTAAAATTGGTTTTAGTCCCAGGAACAGAGTTTGGACCTCATGGTGAAGGTTACCTTCGTGCAAGCTTTGGTTCACTTTCGCTTGAAGAAATAGATGAAACAATGCAACGATTAAGAGAATTATAAAATTAAGAAAAAATAAGTAAAAAGAGAGATTAACTCTCTTCTATTTCTTTTTATGGCCCTGAAAAACCACAAGCTGGACAAGTATATTTGATTTCCTTTGAACGGCAGAATGAACATCTTACTTGAACTACATCACCACAACTTGGGCATCGGAACTTTACTGAACCAGCGTCATCTGGGGATATTTTTCTGAAGCAACAAGAACATGTTGGCATATTATAGGTTTTATCACTCCTGGCTAATTTCTCCAGTAGTTTATACTCTTCGGCCTCTTCTGCCACCAGAACGTCTTGTTCCGTCATGTGCTACAGGTGTAACTTCTTCGATTCTACCAATTCTTAAACCAGATCTAGCTAAAGCTCTGATAGCTGCTTGTGCGCCAGGTCCAGGGGTTCTAGGACCATTTCCTCCTGGTGCTCGTACTGCAATATCGATTTTTGTTATACCACGATCTTTTGCTGCAGTAGCAGCGTCATATGCAGCTCTCATAGCAGCATAAGGTGAGGACTCAAATCGATCGCTTTTTACGTACATACCACCAGAACGTTTGGCAATTGTTTCGCTACCAGTTGCATCAGTGACTGTAATTATTGTGTCATTATATGAAGAATATATATGAACAATACCAGTTCGTAGTAGTTTTCTTTTCTTAGGATCTTTTACACTCATTTTTCTTCACCTATAGTTCATCCTTTAACTTTGATGGGACTTTCTCAGCAACTTTTTCAGTTACTACTTCTTCACCTTCATCCAAACTGATGATTTCCACTTCTTCTTCTTCTAATTCTTCTTCGTCCAAATCAATCTTCTTAGCTGTTTTAACTGGTTTCTTCTTTGGTTTACCTGTAGGACGTTTCCTATCGATTCTCTTATCTTCCTCAGGTTTCTTAGATTTGTAAACATTAGCTGGTAGTGCTTTGTGAGTTGATTTACTAAATGGTGAATCATTTGAGAAATTCAATACTTTCTCTTCATCAGGTGTGACAAAATAACTCGGTGAATCCAAGATTTGGCCACCAATACTAATATGACCATGAACAATCATTTGTCGAGCATGATGAGGAGTTGTAGCCATTCCTTTCCTGAAAACTAATGTTTGTAATCTTCTCTCAAGAAAATCTTCTACTGATAGTTCTAAAACATCATCAAGAGTGGCATTTTTCTTTAGTAAACCCATTCTTTGTAAACGGCCAACTAATTCTTGCTCACCAATTTTTCTTTCATCAGAAGGAAGACTTAGAAGTTGTCTAGCATTACCTCTGAAGTTTCTCAACATGGTTGAATGTTTCCAGACAGATTTCATATTTCTTAAACCATATTTACCAACCAATTGCATATCGTGATCAATACGATTTTTCTCGAATGGTTGACGTGGGGTACTATATTTCTTTCTAATTCTTTTTGGATCGCCCATCTTATCCACCACTCTTTAGTTTCTTACGAGAGACACCCATGGATCTACCAAAACGACCAGTGCTTTTAGTTCTTTGACCACGAACTTTATGTCCTGCTTGGTGTTTTATTCCACGATAGGTTCTCAACTTCTTCAATCTGTCAATATCATTTCTATCATATAATGCTAAGTTTGAACCAGTGAGATGTATGTATTTACCTGTTTCTCTATCTTTAGCATGATTAACAAACCACTTAGGAATACCAAATTTTACCGGATCACCAATTATTTCATTTATCTTGTTTATTTGATTGTCATCAAGCAATCCTATGTAAAGACTTGGTGATATTCCTGCTTTTTTCAAGACAATGTCAGCTAGCCTTGGACCAACACCTCTTATTAGTGTTAAACCACTAATTACATGTTTGTCTCCTCTAATGTCATGATTTGCTATTCTGACCAAGTGCTTGAAATTATCGAATTCATTTGACAATTACAAATACCTCTAATTCTTTTTTGTAAACAATATAGTGTACTATTCACTAGCACTCGACGCTATTTTTCATTCTATAAATCTTTTGGATAGATTGTAAATGAAAATTTTAGTGAATTACACTATTTTTATTTTAGTTATGTTTTTTTCGTGTTGAATTAAAATAAATATTTTACTACATCTTTTACTCTTAAAATAAGAATAAATAGCAAGGGTCCATAAAAAGACCCTTAATTATTAGCTATATCAGAAGATGGTTCGCATACTTCTGCTGATGAAATCACAAAAGCAAAATCCTCTGTTATTAATGTATAAGCATCGTTGAAAATATCTGTTAATCCACTCCAATTAGCAAACACATCTTTGAATGCTTTTTCAAATTCATTACTAAAATCTTTCAAAGCTGATCGAAGTACCATTGAATCAGAATCACATATTAAGGCACATAAAGCGTTTTCAGATTTTTCAAGTAATAATACCCTATCTTCCAAATGTATGACATTTGGTACATGTTCACTTGACATTGATTCTTTCAGGATGTTGATTACTCCTGATAGTGCACCACTAATAAGAGTTGGGTCCATTGTAAGAGCTTCTTGACCTGGTGCACAGAAATCATGTGTTAACAAGGGCAATCCATCATTATTGATTACAATTAAACGATAAGCTGATACAGGGGCAAAGTAAATCTGTATTGGTGAACGTAAATAAGCAAAAGCAACAAAAGCAAATCCTACTACAACAAAAGCTAAATCCATATCCCCAACATCTTGTAAATAAGGTATATAGTTTAATAAGAAATTAACAACTGTTCCACCAATACCTGCAATTGCTAATCCAGTAATTATTAATCCAATTTGCATCTTTTGTTTTCTAATGGTTGCTTTTCGTAATCCACGAAACATCATTACAAACATAGAAATATAGACAGCTGCAAAGAAGATCATTAAAATCACATAGTACACAGCATCATAATCAGTATTCCAACCACTTATAGGATCGAATCCAACAGTTACAAAATTACCAAACCAAAGTGCTGCGAGAGCAAACCCTGATAGAAAGGTACTAATTATGGATGGTATGTTTAATGAATCGTAGATTAACAAATCTCTGAAGTATGCTATGACCAACAGCGATAATATCAGTAATGTTAGCGAACTCATTTTCCAATAAACAACAAAGGTCTCATTCATTGTTTGTGGTAACATAACACTAACTAGTTTTGTTCCAGCCCATAATAATATACCAACAAAGAATATTATCAGGAATAATGAGGGAACAAATCGATTCAATAAATAATTCAAACTCAATAGAATAAGTATTATAATACAGAAAGCAATAGCTAAAATACTAGGTAAAGCTTGAGTGAAGGGTATATCCATTATTTAAACCTCAATATCAATGGTAAATACTAGCATTATAGTAATTTTTACTTTCAAAAAATTTTTGGATAAGAAAAATTAGTACCAATATAATATTAAAGTAAGTAGTGGTCACATTTTTCCACTCAGATAATATATAGTGACCACATATATGTAGTAACAAGACAAACTCTAATAGGTGATCAATAAATGTCTGAAAAAGAAGAACAGAAAAAAGAAAGAGAAATTAGAATCTCAAAAGATAGCGATGAGATCCCAGTTGAAGACATTAGAGATATTCTTCAAGTGGTAAATAAAGAAGTACCTGGTTTGATAAAGGGACTATTCTCAGCATTATATGATGCTGAAACTGCAGAGCAATATGCAAAAGGTATTGCTACAATCTATAAAACCTTGAATGAGCAAGGGCTCCCACCTGAATTAGTGCACACCCTTGTTATGAAATATTCTGATTCAATTAACATTCTTGGATCAGCAATGAAGGGTATTAGCTTTAAGGGTAAGAAAGATGACGAAGATGAGGATTAAAAGTAATCCTCTAAAAATTATCTTTTTTACCTCACTATCAAATTAATACAATTAATCATAAGGCAGTTGGTTAAGGTATGGCTAAAAGCAAGTTCTGGCGAACGACTAAGTTTGTATTTGTATCTATATTCCAAATTACTTGGTTAATTATCATATTTAATTTCTATATTTTGCCTAGATTTATTATCAGTCTCCCAATTAAGAGGGCAATATTGAGAGGAAAAATGAAACGCTATATGATTAAAAACGGAATGCCACGCGAAGAAGCTAAAATATTAGCCTGGCAATATAACAAGAACTTACTTGTTCAATATGGAACAATAAGAGGATTAATTGCATTTATTAAAGAAGGCAAAAAATTGGAGGATCAAATAAAGAATGAGAAAGAAGATGAGGGGGAAAACATCAAAGAAAAAAAAAGTTTTCCAAATCAAAAACTATTAACTCAACCTATGATTAATTCACTATAAAATCATTATAAAAAACATTTAAATAGATTAAAATGTAATTAAAGTATAGAAAAGTGTAATAAAAAGTCAGCTACCGAGGGCAGTGTATGTCAGACTCTAAGAAAGAAGAACAAGAGAAAGCTAGCAAAGGAGAAAAAGAGACTCTAAACATGAAAGCGTTAGATGCTTTAAATGATAAGCTAGATAAAACAATAGAAAGGTTAGCTGCTCTTGAAAATCAAATTGCTAAAATGAGCCCTGACTTACAAGATGCGTCTGGTTCACTTAATATGACCTTATCATTATTACGAACTTTCCAGGAAGTAACAAATGTTGCAACCATTTTTTCACCATCAAAATGGATCATGCGTCTAAGGCCAGATGTTAATTTGGATGCTATTGAACGCACTATTGTTGATGTATTAACTCGAGAAGGACCTAAAAATATCTCGCAATTGACCGCATCAGTTAGAATGGAACGAGGAACATCTTCTCGTAGAATTGTTCGCGAAAAGGTCAATGATATGATTGAAAGAGAAATAGTTGAAGAAGTTGATGAGGGGTACGGCCGAGTAATCAAAATGGCTATTGATGTTAAAGATTTATCTGGATGATTTCTAACTATCTTCTGATTTACCTAATTCATCTAATTCCCCAGATTTTTCATCTAAATAAGCATCTAACTGCTGTTCAACAGTTTTATTAACAATTTTACCATCAACTTTTCCTCTTACCTTTTCCATTACTTCACCCATTAATTTACCTAAAGCGTTTTTGCCAGTTTCGTTAACTAATTCGATATTTGTAGCTAATGCTTCTCGAATTATTTTAATGAGTTCTTCTTCTGAAATGGTTTCCAAATCCAATTCTTTAATCATATCGTCTAATTTTATTTTTGGCGACTCAGCACTGTATCTAAGTAATGGTTCAATCGCTTCTTTTGCTATTTTCTTTTTGCCCAGCAGTTCAAAAATCTCTTTTATCCGACTTTCAGTAATGTTTTCAATTTGTAGTTTTTCTCTAGCTAATGATTTCATAGTTTGTTCTAATGTAACCGCTACTAGCATAGGATCAATAGACATTTTTACTAACTCATCAAATAATTCTGAGTTTTGTGATATAGCTAAATGTCTAGCAATATCTTCAGGCAAATTGTATTCCTTAATATACCGGTTTTCTTTGGTACTTGGTAATTCTGGTAGCTCGTCTGCAATTCGCTTTATTCTTGATTCTGAAATAACTATAGGATATGAATCTGTGTCAGGATACATTCTACTGGCACCTCCCAAGTACCTTCTAAAACTAGTAGTACCATCCTCATTTGCATGTCTAGTTTCTTCTGGCACACCAACTAAAGCTTCTTGCAAACGAATTTTAATTTCAGAAAGAGCTAAATTAATTTCATCAGTTTTACAAAGTACTAAAATAACAGCATCATCCTTTTCACATTCAAAAAATGATTTTAGATTTGTTACTTCTTTTTCTGTAATACCATAATTAGGTAATTCATCAGTATGTAATATACCTCCAAGTCCTACAATAACTTTTAACCTATCTGCTATTTCTTTACCAAATGTTCTATTTGCTTGAACAATATAACCTATTAATCCTGCAATTTTTGGAACTTTGATACCATAAATTGTTTTTTTGTCCTTTAAAGCGCCTATAATTAGCTTGGATTTAGAAGCAACAAAATAATCATTACAATCAACAGCTAGAAGCTCAGTAAAAATTTTAGCTGATAATTTTCTCTTAACTAATTCATTTTTTATTTGAATTAATGATAGTTGCCTATCTACTTCAAATTTAATATATTCAGATAATAAATCTAAAATTTGCACTCCTTTTATTTCTATACGTGCACCATCAGCTATACTTATGTTAAGGTCTTGTCTTATTGTTCCTAATCCTCTTTTAACCTTCCCAGTAGATCTTAGAACTCTTCCTATTGCTTCAGCAATATTTCTAATCTCCAATGGATCATCTATTGAGATTGTTTTGGTAGCTATTTCAACCAGTGGTGTACCTAATCTATCCACACGCCAAACTATCTCCTTTCCTTCAGATTTTACCTCCCTACAGGAATCCTCTTCTAAAGCCAACATATCTAAATTGATGGTTTTGTTTTCCACTTTTATTTTACCTTCAACACCAACCATCATCGTTCTTTGAAAACCGCCAGGAATTGATCCGTCTAAATATTGCTTACGATTAACGTGTAATTCATCCAAAATTGACATATCAAGCATCAAAGCAATTTCAATTGCTAAATCAATAGCGTTATTATCAGGTTCGAAAGGGGGGGTTTCATCAATTTCATATGTACAAGTTGATTCATGGATCTCGTAAATAATGTCCTTATGTTTTTTATATTCCATTAATGCCGCTTTATCATATTCGCCTAATTCTGATAGGGTAGGTCGCATATGTCTGGTAATGGTAACATCTGGTGCTTCAAGTTGCAAATCTGTCTTACACCTACAGAATAGTTTCCTACCGGTGTCTAATTGTTGGTGTAATTCAAGACCACATTTTAAACCCAAGCTTGAATAATCTATTGATTTTTGCTCTTTTGCTTTTTGAGCCATATTTTCCCCTCAATATTAGCTAAACAAATTGGTTCTCTAATAACATTACTAATTAGTCTATCTATTTATCTATTTTAGGATGAAAAATTGATAAATTAGCAATTAATATTAAATATTACCTCAAAAATAACTTTTCATTGCAAAACCTTAAAGAAATTAAGGTTTCTTTGAGTGAATAGATAGAGATAGAACTTACCCTTTGAGAGGATTTATAGTGACAGAAGAATTAAAGAAAGATTATCGAGGAATAGCTGAAGTATGGCTGGACGCTCAAGAAATAGAAGTCTGGTCAAAAATAACTGTTAAAACAAAGAAGGGTACCTTTAAGGGAGTTCTAATCCCACGTGGTGAACAAGGTGATGATAGACACATCGTACTTAAATTAACTAGTGGATACAATATTGGAATAGACCTTGATAATATAATTGAAATCAAAGCTTCAGGTAAAATAGATATTGATTATAAAATCTCTGAAAAGAAAATTGAAAAAGATAAAGAAAAACCTACTGTTGTATTATTAGGTACTGGAGGAACACTAGCTTCAAAACTTGATTATCGTACAGGAGCCGTTTTACCAGCATTTACACCTCAAGAGTTATATAATGCGATTCCTGAATTGCAAAATTTATGTAATTTAGAAACAAAATCAATTTTTCAAATATTAAGTGAGAATATTAAGCCTGAAAATTGGATCACACTAGCAAATGAAGTAGCGACTTTTATTGATAGGCTTAATCCAAGTGGAGTAGTTATTGCTCATGGGACAGATACTCTACATTATTCTTCTGCTGCATTATCATTTATGATTAAGAATTTAGATCGACCAATAGTTTTTGTAGGTTCACAAAGGAGTAGTGATAGACCATCAAGTGATGCTTCAATAAATTTACAAAGTAGTGTTCTTACAGCAGTTAATTCAGATATTGCAGAAGTAGTTGTTGTAATGCATGGAACATCCGGTGATTCTTATGATCTTATTCATCGTGGCACTCGAGTTAGAAAAATGCATTCCAGTCGACGAGATGCTTTTAGAACCATTGGTGACAAACCTTTAGCCAAAATTCAAAATGGAAAGATAATTCCAACAGGTGTTAACTATCAAAAACGTCGACAAAGAAAAGGAAATTTAGAAGTTGACATTGAATTAAACACAAAAGTTGGTTTGATTTATAGTTATCCTGGCATGCAATTTGATCTTATCGATCATTTTATTGATAAAAAATATAGTGGATTAGTTATAGCTGGAACAGGTCTGGGTCATACAGACCAAGAATTAGCAAGCTCATTTGTTAGAGCTCGTGAAGAAGGTATACCAATCTTTATGACCTCTCAATGTTTATGGGGTTTTACTGGAATGTCTGTTTATGAAACCGGCAGGATTTTACTACAAGCAGGAGTAATTCCATTAGGAAATATGTTACCAGAAGTTGCTCTTGTAAAAGCTATGTGGGTTTTAGGACACACTCATGAAATTCCTTTTGTTAAGGAATTAATGCAGAAAAACCTAGTTGGTGAAATTACTGAACGAGAAACATTTGATGGATACCTTGTTTTACAAGGCGGAACAGACAAACGAATAGATAAATTTCTACAAAAAGAAAGCTAACAACCTTTTATTAGAAGGCGAACTTCCGAATGACTTTAAATGAAGAAATAGTGATCAAATTAGACACTGCTAAAACATTGATTTCTGAAGTTTATGAAGAATTAGATCCAAAGAATTATTCTAAACATTACGAAAAGATTTGGAAAGCAAGAGCTGAAGTTGAATTTATCGTGATAGCTTTAAAACTTGTTAATAATCTAACAGAAAATGATATTGGTGAAAAATGGAAAAAAGATTTCAGTGATGTATTAAAGCAAGTTAGATCTGAAGTAAAAATCAGGCAAGTTTTTCTTGAGACATTAAATATTTTCCAATCATTGGAGCAAATAGAGAATATTATTGAATTTTACAAGAAATGTTGGATGTTAAAAGAAAAAATAACTATTTTATTAAATGTCGTTAAACCAAAACACAAAATTTCTAGTAATAAAGTAGCGTAAAAATTAATTTTTTGTTTAAATATTATGCCTTTATTTTAGCATAAATTTTTTTTGCTATAAAGTGATTATTTAATATTAAAGTAGTATTTAAAAGTGTGATTGGTTCTAGACAACTAAAGGAGAAAAAATCATGCCTCCAAGATGTCCAAGTTGTAAAGGTAAAATGGATTATCAACCACCCAGGTATGTATGTACATCATGTGGACTTGTTATCAATCGATATGAATTTGACAAGATGAAAAGAGAACATTTCGGTTCAAAACCCGATGACGAAGAAGACGAGTTTTACGAGAAGAAAAAGAAAAACAGAGATTATTTAGATTGGTACTTATCATCCGATAAAGATGATTATGAAAAAGAATAATAAAATCAAGTTCATTAAAGTACAAATGAAGCATAATAGTGGTAAATGAAATTTTAATTCTAGTTGAATTAAAATTATCACTCTTGCATCTATCAAAATTATAAATAAAGTGTTATAAGTATTTTAAAAATGAGTTCTTGATTGCATTGACAGTTCGTGGTAAACATTTACAATGTGATATGCGGGATACTTGTATATCATGCTCAATTTATACTTGGCCACCTAAAATCAACAAACCTAGAAAATATTACTATTGTGAAAATTGTAATATTGATATTATCTGTGATAGAGGATTATCAACTACTTTTGACTATTATAAAGATGGGTTTGTAGAAAAGAAAGCTAAATGCATTAAATGTAATAGACTACTTGTAGAAAAGATTTGGCCAAAAATCCCTGATAAACTCAAATGGGAGCTTTTACAAACAGATTAAACCAGTTATTCACTAAAGTTGACCAATTAATGGACTAACATTCATCGTTCTAAAATCTGATTCAAAGATTATCTCAATATTGATTTTTTCTTTCTTGATTATCTCTTTTGCCCTTGGACTGATTTGCCTACAAACTAAAATTACTTTATCAATACCAAATTTGATGATGTAATCTTCTAGATAATACACTTTATCATAAGGTAAGGATCGATTCCAAAGAAATAACATTATAGCGATTTTCTTATCAGAGGTTGTAACTGCAAAATCAACTGTTTTCATTTTTTTCTGAATAGTAATATTCTCTTTAAATTGGTAATTATGTTCAACTAAGAAACTGCGGATTTTTTCTTCTACTTCTTTATCTGTTAAAAATTTCGCGACCAAATTTTCTAAACCTCAGAACTATTATCTTCTATTCAACATAGTGGAAAATTCCCTTATGAAATTTTGGTTTTCTAATTAGTTTATACATTAGAGAATCTTATTTAAGAGTATGTATTACGAGAAAGAAAAAAAATCTTCTAATAAACGTTAAACGCTTATTAGATTTATCAGTTATTTTCTATTTTTGGTTATTGGTCTAATAATGATAACTGAAATCATGAATAAAGAAGCCAATACCGTACCAATTTGGAATCCAGGTGATGTAATAGTAGCGGGATCAAAACCAGCTTTTAGCATGTATTCTTTTGCTTTATCTAAATTAGGTTCATAAGAAGTAATATTATGAAAATTATAGGAGCTGAATTTTGATGAGAATGGACCATTTATAACATCAACATCAACTTCAAGCATATCTTTAATGATGGACTTATCAATCATATGAGAAATTGCTTTTCGTACTGCAGCTCCTTTTGACATAGTGCTATCTTCTGTTAATGTTTGATCGCCTAGTTCAGGACAAAAATCTGATTTCATATTAATACCTATATAGCTTACATCATATTCACTTCGACTATCATGTTGATAACTGGGTTCTAATAAATCATCATATGGTAGTTTATAATCTCTAAATAAATCCAATGCCCCTTTTTGAAATTCGAGTAATTTTGTATCTTGTTCTGTCATAAATCTTATGCGATATTCAATAAAATCTAGATCTTCATCGTAACCTTGTGGTGTAGAACCCCACCAATCTTCATAGGCATTAAATTGAGCATCAACACCTTCTTGATAATTCTTGAGATAATACATACCAGTTCCTATGCCATTTACACCATAATCAATCCATTCTTCTGAGCTAATATCGGGAATTCCATATTCATCAACACTTACGTTAAGATAGTGTTCAGGTAACATACATTTATCCAACTCGTAAAGCGCTGGTGCATAAGGTTGAAGACCTGGTTCAACACTATTCCCATCAATTACTATTTCAACAGCAGTTTCATTAACCGCTTCAATTGAATCAACCCATTTATAAAATGTGCCAATATCTGATACTTCTTGATACATTAAAATTGAGAAGATTACATCAACAGAATCAAAATATTCGTTAATATATAATTTATCAGGATCCGGTTGCCATTTGACATTTTCTCTTAAATTAATAGTTAGAATAGTTTTATTTTCATTAAAACTCCAACCTTCAGCTAACACACCAACAGGTTGTCTATTTTTATTAACACGAATTAATGGTTCGCTAACTAAAGATACAAAAAAATCATCTTCAACATAAAGGGGATTCAAAACATCCCAGTCCTCTGCATAATCAACAAAAAGACTAGTATTTGTTTGGCCATAATGAGGTGAAGTCCATTCCATGTAAGGTAAAGATGCTATAATACCCTCTTGATGATCCCAACCTATTAATTCAGGAAATGTAATAAATGTAGTAATTTTATTATATATTGGTATAATTGGCACAAGGTTAGCCATCAAATTTTCTTGCCAATTATAATATAAAGCTGTTCGTTCAGAATCCAACACAGCTTCTTTTGCTTGCTGTAAATAATCTTCATTTACCTGACCACCAATCATAGTTGAATCAATGCTCCAATAATTACCTGCACCTAACTCAGAGAAATATACTGAAGGATTAGGATCTTTATTAGGCCATTCAAGATCTATAATTGCTAAATCAAATTCCCTTGAAAGGACTGCTGATTCAAATGCTCCACTTGGTACTGAAATTATTTGAGAGTCAATCCTTATTCTTCGTAATTCTTGTGCTAATAATAATGCAATACTATCCACTTGTTCATCATTTCTACTTAAAATTCTTACTTGGAAGAAATATTGTTCATTTGGTGCCCCTTGAATATTTGCTATAGATACTGAAGAAAAAGTCATTAGAAATAGTACAAAAATAACCGAAAAACGTGTTAAATCATTTTTTTGTAAAGTCATCTTCTCACCTTATTATGGCATATAAGTAACTAATTATTATCATTGATTTACAAAAATAATTGTTTGTATGAATTTAATAATTAAAAAAAGGAGAAAAAAGAACCATAATTGGTTCTTTCTGATTCAAGTAGTCTAATCCATAAACCCTTTATCGAGTTTTTCTTCACGTTCACGTTCTATTCTTTGTCGTTTCTTTCTTGGTCTATACCAAGCCAACCAACCAAAGAGTACAACGAATCCTGCTAAGAATATTTCAGGAAGGATGTAATAAACAACTGGTAGAGGTCGTACTACTTCGAACGGTGTGGAACCCGGACCATAAAGGCCTTCACTTGTTGCATTAACATTCATATTTCTGATCAGTGCTGCTGCATAATAGATATTATCAGGCAGCTGAGCTACGCTAATGTTTGTTGCATACCAAGTTTGAGTGTCATTGTCCCATGTAAGATCCTTCCAAATTGCCGAAGGAATTCCATCATACAGAAAGATTTTCACTTTCGCTTCTCGTGTATCTGTAAAAGTTCCAGGAACAGGTTTTTCAACGATTTGATAGTAATCGAGTACGATGTTTTTGTAATCAGTTCTAGCAGTTATATTGAATACTTCAATGGTTCTGTTTTCAGGATCATAAACAATGTCTGGCGCTGAGACAATAACATTATGATCTCTTGTTCTGAAGAATATTTTACCTGTATACTGACCATATGGCACAAATATAGTTTCATTCAGTGTTGTATATCTATTATACCCGATAGGTAGGTCATTGATTCTAAATCGCACTACTATATAATATTCGACCCCCACCGGGGTATACACCCAGCCTATATCGTTATCATATGATTCCCAAAATTCATATATTGGATTATAAGTCAGGTTTCCTTTTGGATAATAACCTTCAGTATCTTGTGCTGGAACACCTACAGCTTCCGTACCAGGTTGTACTGCACCCGCACCTTTTTGATAAAGGATCCATTCAGCAACATCAACTTCGTCAGGTGTTAAGAATCCAATATCTGGTAAATCAACAACTTCAGCTGTAACATTCCAAATACTAATGGATCTTGTGACATTGTTATAACCATAAGAACAACGAGTTATGTTGGTTAGGAAGAAGTCAACATAGAAGGTTTCAGTACCCAAGCTAACTGTTTCAATACTATCATTCATATCGAATAAATAATAGATTCTATGAGTGTTTTTAGCTACTGTGCCAGTTAATCGACCATATGGGTAATACCAGCTTTGAGTGGATACATTATACTCAAGATCAAATCGCTCTTCGCTTAGAGTAGCAACTGATGTGGTTGTTACTTTAGGGAAGTATCCAAAGGTAAATTGAGCTTTTGTAGCTGTAGCATTATTTAAGATATATGAGTCACCAGTATTATTACCAAAATTAACTTGGAAATCATCAATTTCAAAATAACCATCTGTGTCATTATAGTAATAATCAGTGTCTGGAATTGAAATATATTTCCAGTTTATCTCTTGCATTGCACCTTTAAGTGCTGAGTAAACTGCTTCTACTGAATACTCTAAAGCTAATTTTACATTATCATAATAAGTTGTTTCCCATTCAGGAACTGTTGCAGTAGCATTAAAATCATCATGTAAGCTTTGAGCAAATGGATGAATAGCTTGTGCTAAATCAATGGTTGCATCATAAGCTGTTTTTGGTGCACCAACACCAGGTGTAAGATTAAAGTAACTATTCTTCCAACCAGAAACTGTATACCAATAGCTTGTTTCTAAATTAGTAGCTACACAACCTTCTTCAATAGCATCTTCAAAGTCATTCCAAACTGATAAAGTATAAGAACCCCAAACAGCTGGATCCCAGATGCCACCCCAGAAACCTGCTTGAGAGACATAATGACTCAAAGCACCAGCATAAAAGGCAGCCTTTACGAAATCAGATTGATTTAAAGCATCATATAATCGATCGTATTCTTCTTGAGCTCTAACAGCAAGAGAGTCATTTGTAACAGTTGTACCAGATGCATCAAGGTACATATGATAATCATATAGATCGCCATATAATGCCGCGTAATTAGGAATTATATCCAAACCAGCTGACGCCTTTATTGGAGCTTCTACACCTCTCCAGAAGTAAAGGGGAAAATCAGACCAGAAATTCAATATCCAAGTGAATTCTGTCGGAGTGTCAGAAGATAATAAAGCTTCATAAGCAATCCATTGATGAGTTGTAAACTTAGGATTTGTCCAAACTAAACCACTACTATCTTCTTGTTTCCAAGCAGTTGCATATCTTGGAACTAAGGGGATAGCTGTGATGAGTATTAGGGCAAGTCCTAAAATCATCTTTTGATTCTTTTTCATTTTATTCACACCAAATATAGTTTCCACTATAATTTCCATTGTATTTTCATATGAGCTTAATATAAAAATACTCAAGTCGAAAAACTACCAGTCTAAAGGGTATTAAAAGCTAGTTTTCATTTAGTTAATTGTTCCAAAAGTTCCTTTGCTCGAGAGTATTTGACATTTCCTTCTTGAATCATCTGTTCAGCGATAATCTCAATTAAATCATCAGTTGCGCCAGCAGAAATAGCTACATTTTTCGAGTGTAATTTCATATGCCCTTTTATTATTCCAGTAGTAGCCAATGCTCTTAAAGCACCTAAATTTTGAGCTAATCCAACAACCACAGCTATTTGTGCTAATTCAGCTGCGCTTTTAACCTTTAAAATCTTTAATGCTATTTGGGCAATAGGATTTGTTTTAGTAGCACCTCCCACAATACCTAAGGCCATTGGTAATTCTATTGATCCTATTAAATCGCCATTAGTGTCCTTTTCCCATCTTGTCATTGAACCATATTGACCATCACGGGCAGCATATGCATGTGCCCCTGCTTCAATTGCTCGCGTATCATTTGCTGTTGCTAAAATTACTGCTGAAATTCCATTCATTACTCCTTTATTATGGGTTGCAGCACGGTATGGGTCACTTTCAGCAAAAGCTGCTGCAGCAACTATATTATCTACCACTTCTTCTCCCCCTAAACTCTCTTTTGTAATTCTACAAGAAGCTCTTGCTAATCTTCTATCAGATAAGTTTGAGAGTATTCTCAATAATGCTCTTCCACCAGTTAATTCCTCTATATATGGTGCAGCAATTTCGCACATATTACTAACTACATTTGCACCCATGGCATCAAAACAGTTGATGAAAAGTTCGCAAATAACCATCTTTCCTACTCGAGTATCTATTATTTTAGCTTTAAGATCAATTGCTCCCCCACCTAGTTCTACCAGGGTTTTACTAACGGTATTTGCAATAGTCAATATAGCTTGCTTATTATTGTGAATTAATTCAACTGCGATAGAACAATCTTGAATTTCTAAAAGTTGTATTTGACCTATCATAATCTGCTCAGTAGCAGAAGCAGTAAAACCACCTGTTTCGAGGGTGAGCTTTGCAGAATTACACGCAGCAGCTATAACAGATGGTTCTTCAATCGCCATCGGTATAGCATAAATTTGATTATTAATCTTAAAATTAACACCAAGACCAAAAGGGACAGGAATTATTCCTACAGCATTTTCAACCATATTATTGACAGTATCAAGCTCTATAGGTCCAGTTGTTAGCAATAATTCAATATCTTCATCTGTTAATTCAGGTACAATTTGCTGAATTTTTTTCAAACGTTCTAAACTTGTTAATTTATAAAAACCCGAAAAAGAAGGGCTGGTTTCACTCTTTTCATCTTGAGATGGCATAGTTATCACTTCAAATAATTAGGGTACTTGGATGTTGATTAAAAATTTTCTACTGTTTATGAAAAGTAATTAATAAAATTCCATTAACTTAGCAAAACTATTGCTCATATGAAAAGCTAATTAATTGAAAGACTTAAGAAACCAAATAAACAGCTTTTTGATATTTAATTCAATGTACTAGTAATAGTATGAATAAGGTATGAATAATGACTGAGGAATATATGAGAGTTTATCTTGATCATGGCGCAACAACTGCAGTAGATCCACAAGTAAAAGAAGAAATGATGAAGTATTTATCAGATGAATTTGGAAATGCTTCTCAAATGTATGAATTAGGAAGGAATGCAGCATTAGCAGTACAAGAAGCTCGAGAAAAAGTTATGAAATTAATAAATGCAGAACAAGAAAGAGAGATTATATTCAATTCCGGTGGAACTGAATCTGATAATACTGCATTAAAAGGCATCATGCTGGCAAAGAAAAATAAAAAGAAACACATGATAACTTCAGTTATTGAGCATCCAGCTGTTTTAAGAACAGCAGAATTTTTAGAAACGCAAGGCATAAAAGTTACTTACTTACCAGTAGATAAATTTGGATTTGTTAGCCAAGAGGATCTCAAAAAAGCACTTACAAAAGAAACAGCTTTAGTTTCAATAATGCATGCTAATAATGAAATTGGTACAATAGAACCAATTAAGGAATTGACTGAAATTACTCATGATGCTGGAGCATTATTCCATACAGATGCAGTTCAAACCACAGGTAAAATTCCAGTAGATGTTCAGGATTTAGGTGTTGACCTCTTATCAATGAGTTCTCATAAGCTTTATGGACCAAAAGGTGTTGGTGGTCTTTACAAAAAACAAGGAGTAACATTAGAACCAATAATGCATGGTGGAGGTCATGAAAGAGGATTACGTTCAGGTACTGAAAATGTAACTGGAATAGTTGGTTTTGGAAAAGCAGCTGAAATTGCAAAGAAGGCACTACCTGAAGAACAACCACGTTTAACAAAATTACGAGATAAATTGATTGATAATCTTTTACAAATAGAAAACTCACAACTTAATGGTCATCGAACATTACGTTTACCACACAATGCTAATTTTATATTCAAATATGTTGAAGGTGAAGCCTTAATCTTACGCCTTGATGCTTATGGAATATATGGCTCAACTGGTTCAGCTTGTTCAACAAAGAAACTAGAGGCTTCCCATGTTTTATTAGCTATAGGATTAAGACATGAAATAGCTCATGGATCTTTACGATTAACTTTAGGTCGATGGAACACTGAGAAAGAAATAGATTATGTTATAAAAATTGTTCCAAAGGTCATCTCTGACTTGAGAGAAATGTCAGCTTTTAGAAAAGAAACTGAAGCATTTGTGATGAGTTTAAAAGATGATCATGAAGATCATAGTGAAACATAACGATAAAAAAATGTAAATATAGATTCTAACCTAGCATTAGAGGAAGGTAAGGAAATGCTATACAGCAAAAAAGTTATGGAACACTTTACGAAACCACAAAATGTTGGTAAAATAGAAAATCCGGATGGCATAGGTATAGTAGGCAATCCTAAATGCGGGGATACCATGGAGATTACTATCAAAGTGAAAGATGATGTAATTGAAGATATTAAATTCAGAACTTTTGGTTGTGCTTCAGCAATTGCTACAAGTAGTATGACAACTGTAATGGCAAAAGGAATGAAAATTGAAAAGGCTTTAAAACTTACCAGAAATGATATTGCTAATGAATTAGATGGATTACCACCTCATAAAATGCATTGTAGTAATTTGGCTGTTGACGCTTTGCATAAAGCAATTGAAAATTATCAAGAAAAAAAGGGTAAGAAAGAATAGCTCTTTCTTTTTTTATTTTGAAAAGATTTTCTTTAAAACATCTACAATATAATACATATTCTCTTCTGTTACCCCAGGATTAATTGGAATCTCAAAATGAGTTTCACCAATCCTTTCTGAAACAGGGCATTTCACTTTACTGTAATCTGGGAATTTAATGAATTTAGCCCAAAGGTAATAATTGTTCAATTCAGTATAAGCAGGTTGCTTGTAAGAAGGAATGTTATAAATCTGTCTTGAACCAATATCATTAGCTTTTAATTCTTCAATTATTTTTATTACTGGTAAATCCTTTCTATCAGTTCGACCTGCAGCAATGTGCCAACCGTGTTGAGAATTCTTGTATGTTTTTTGTAAAGCAAATCCTTCTAAATCTTCGAGCTCTTTTATTAAAATATTAGCATTTCGAGTTCGAGTTTCTTGCATCTTAGGGAATTTTTCAAGTTGCGCTAAACCAATAGCTGCACAAAGATTTGTAGTCCTATAATTGTAACCAATCTTTACATGATGATAACCACCTTTTGGTGTTCGGCCATGATTTCGTATACATAATACTTCATCTTTTAATTCATCATCTTGTGTAGTTATTGCACCGCCTTCACCAAAGGTAAGGTTTTTGGTAGCATAAAATGAAAAACAACCAATATCAGATTGGTTACCAACATGCTTTCCATCGATTTTTGCCCCATGTGCTTGGCAAGCATCTTCTATAACTTTTAAATCATGTTCTTGGGCAATTTCATTTATATGTTTCATGTCACAAGGATTGCCAAAAATATGAACAGGCATAATAGCTTTAGTTTTCTTAGTAATCTTTTCCTTTATTCTTTCAGGATCAAGGTTATAGGTTTCTGGATCAATATCAGCAAAAACAGGTATCGCACCATTGAATAATATGCTATTACTTGAAGCAACAAAAGTGAATGGTGTAGTAATTACTTCATCCCCGGGTTGAATGTTAAGAGCTGATAAAGCTAAATGTAATGCAGTAGTTCCATTAGCAGTTACAACAACGTGTTTTGCTCCTGTATATTCAGCAAATTTTTGTTCAAAATCCCTGGCAACAGGACCCTCAGCTAAATATTTAGAATCTAAAACCGCTTCGACGCGAGCTTTTTCTTCTTCGCCAATCTGTGGGTCAACAAATTTTATCATTGATTAAACCTCATAAATTTATTTTCTTTATGATTTTTTGAATATCTAAAGTCACTCTGAATATAAAACTATCCTACCTACACTATTCAAGATATTTTTATTTAAAAGATAAGTGGTTGATTACCTACCAACATTTTTAAATTGCAACCGCTTAGCAATAATGATTAACACTATTATTTCGAATCAAAGAAAAATAAGGTTTAGAATTTGTCTGATCTAGTGCCAAATTTAAGAATCGTTCCATTAGCAAATGATTCAATAGAAGATTGGTCAAGAGTTTTTCTTAAAGGAATGAAGAGTTTTCGATGGATGCTAAGATATCTAAGAGATTTGAATATAACTGAAGTTGATGTAGAGCATTCAATCAAAGAAGATTTGGCACATAAGAAAGAAAGTGAACAATTCTTAATTGCGTATCTAGATAACATTCCAGTTGGTATAATTCGATTAGATGAATATTGGATTGTAAACTCTATTAAAGTATTGAGTCATTTTCCTCTTGTTTTGCCAAGATTTCAAGGAAGAAATATTGGTAGAGCACTTGTTTTAGAAGGAGTTAAAAACGCTTTCAGAAAAGGATTTGATAGTGTTTGGTCAGAATGTTGGTCAAAAGATAATAGAGAGATAAAGGTTTATAACTCATTTTATGAAAAATGTGGATTTATTTCAAAATCAAATAGATATGAAATGAGTTGTTTAATTCAGAAAATGGATTTTGATAACATAGTGATTAATGACACAATTACAATTAATACAAGCCATGAAATAACAAACGATTTAATATTATCCATAAGTAAAGCTTACGCAAAATCAGAAGATAGATTACATAGTATAGAAAAGCTTGGGGATAAGGAAAATGCTAAGATTTTCCTAAATCGAACAAAAAGAATCTTTGAGGAATTAGGGTATTCACTAGAATCATTCATAGCTTATGATAATAATAATCCATGTGCAGGATTATTAACAGCTACAACAAATAAAAGTGGCATTATCCTAGAAATAGGGGTTATTCCTGAATTTAGGAAGATGAAATTAGCTCAAACATTAATAATTAAGTATTTAAAGAAATTACAGAAAAAAGATATTTCTGAAGTAATTTTAGGTGTAGATGAATCAAATTTACCAGCAATTGATCTGTATGAAAAACTTGGTTTTAGAATCACATGGAAAGGGAACGTAATGCTTTTAGAAGATAAGAAAAAGCTTGGATTAGAATAAATTAAATAGTGATTTACCATGCAAGCTATTGATACTCATTGTCATCTTTCTCATACAATTAAAAAAGGATTGAAATTAAATGCTATGCTAGAACATGCTAGAAAAAATAATGTAATTGCTATAATAGATGCACCGGTCTATATCAATGAGTATATTCAGACTATACGACTTCATAGAAGATATCCTGAAATAGTATTTGCAACATTAGGTGCCCCTCCAGCCAATTATCATGAACTAAATATTGATCAAGTGATTGAGGAAATAAAAAAATATGCTGAATTGAAGGAAATTGTAGGTATAGGGGAAGTGGGATTAGACTATTACTGGGTTAAGGATCAAAAACTAAGAGAACAACAGCACGTAATATTTCAAAAGTTCATTATATTAGCGAATGAGCTTAATTTACCAATTGTTATCCATAGTAGAGAAGCTGAAGATGATGCAATTAAGGATTTAGAAATCGCAGAAACAGATGTAATAATGCACAGCTTTTCTGGAAGTGTTGAATCTGCTTTAGAATGTGTAGATAGAGGTTATTACATTTCAATACCAACTTCAGTTGCTAATAGAAAGAAAAATAGGAAGATTGCTGAAAATGTTCCTTTAGGTAATCTAATAACTGAAACAGATTCTCCGTATTTATCTCCCTTCCCGGATATTAAAAGAAATGAACCTGCTAATGTAATTTATGCTGTTAAAGAAATTGCTCAAATAAAGAAATTAACTGAAGAAGAAGTAGCAGAAAAAACAACCGCTAATGCAATAAAAATATTTAATTTGCCATTTTAGTAAGGTAATTAGGATTTTTAGTGGTTTTATTTTATCCATTCGGTAATATTTAAAGAGAGACTCTGCTATAACTAAATTACAGAGTAATAAAAACGGTGCTTTTCATGAATACTTCAGAAAAAACAACTTTATGGGATGCCTTAAGCAATTATCAAAGAAGAAATCCTGAAAGCGTTAGACCACCTTCTGAACGTATAGACCCCGACGTTGATGGTGCGCATTTCTGGGTAATCATAGTTAAAAACTGGGAATATCTTCACCCATTAATTCAGGATGTCCTCTATGTTTGGTATAAAGCTATTACACATGATAAATCAGATGAAATTGAGCTTGATCCTACATCAACTGAAGCATTAGTTAATAGATTAGAAGTATTAGATGAAAAGCTCAAAGCTTTTGACTTAGAACGAACAAACCTAGAACAAGAACTATCGATACGTGATAGAGATTTTCAAAGATTACGGTCACTTACTGGTAAAAGAGAGAAAGAGAATATTGAAGTACAACAAATGTTAGGTCAAAGCTTTCAAGAAAAAATTATGCAAAAACAAGATGAATTAGATAGAAAAGATGAATATATTAGGGAATTAGAAAAAAAGGTTGATCAATTAATAAATCAATCAGGTTCTATACAGGTAGAACAACCAGTAATTGAAGAATCTAATATGCAAGTAGGGGATGTACTTGTTCCAGAAAATCTTACTCAAATAGAAGCGATTAACCATTTAAAACAACAACTTGAAGAACGAACAGAATTATTAAGACAAGTTGGGGAACAACTAAAAAAACTAAATGAAAAAGTGAGTTTTCAAAATGAAACAATAAAAACATTAGAAGAGGAAATTAAAAGAAAGGATGAAAAAATAAAGGAGATTAAAGGTTTCCTACAAATTTAAATCAATATATAATATAAAGGATGCATAAGTTTGGCAAAATTAGTTTGGAAGATAGTTATTATTGGTGATCCAGCTGTTGGAAAAACCAGTATTAGAAGAAGATATCTAGGAGAAACTACTATAAAAGAATATATTTACACTATTGGAGCAGATTTTGCAACAAAACGAATTGTGTTATCAGATTTCTTACAAGTACAATATCAAATATTTGATCTCGCGGGACAACCAAAATTTGACAAAGTTCGTTCATCATTTTACGCAGGAGCTCAAGCAGCAATTCTAGTATATGATATAACAGATAATGAAACATTGAAGAATCTCCCAATCTGGGTAAGGGAAGCAATGAAAAATAATGATGGTACATTAGATACTTTCGTTGTTGTTGGTAACAAATATGATCTGAAAGCACAAAAACAGACAGATGATGAATTATTAAAGAAATTCCTCAAGGACTTATCAAAAGATATGGGTCATGATATATTACATATTTACACAAGTGCATTAACTGGAGAAAACATTGAGATGCTTTTTCAAATGGTAACTGAAAGATTATTGACAGAAGCAAGCAAAGATTCGCCTAAAATAGCTAAATTACAAAAACAATTGCAAGATGAGTTGAAAAAAGTGGAAAAAGCATCTACGAAAGATCAGATAATTGAAACGAAAACAGAGAAAACAACAGAAGAAATAACTAGCTCTAAAGATTTAACACCAATTGATAAGAAAATCAATAGATTGGAAATGGAGATAAATCATCTAAAATCAGAAGTCAAAGAACTCCATCAAGACATTGATTATCTAAAAATTATTTTATTAAAATACTTAAATGAACAAAAGCAAACATTAGATGAATTAAGCTTAGGACCTGGACCAGAACAAATTGAATAGCTGATAAAAATTAATAAATCAGCTAACTATTTTATAATTAAAAATAATAGTTACGTAGTTTGTGGGAGAAGCATGAATAATAAGAAACTGGGTTTATTAACAGCAGTAATTATAGTATTTATAATACCAATTTTTATCGTACCAACAGCGACCACATTAGCTGAAGGTGAATTTTATCATTATATAGAAGGGGATTATTTCATTTGGGATGTTGATTACAATGTTAGTTTGCCAGTTTTTGGTGATTGGCAAGATTTTAATGGTACATGTAAAATAGAAATGAATAGTGTGTACAGCGAAGTGATAAATTATATTTATACTGACTCTAATGATGGTTATTATTCCTCAACTATGCGGCCTGATGAAACAGTTAGAAATTTTCCCATGGGAACAACTGAAACACTAACTACAGTTCCTTATATTTATCAAATTTTACCAAAATTATTTCTTATCTCAAATAACTGGAGCACAAGTAGTTTAATGTTTTACAATGGAACGTATAATTTTGAAAATGGGATTGAGGATATTGAAAATCCATATAATAGTACTTATATCAATCATAATAGGTATTTCTTTAAAGGCGCGCTTAGAGAGGTATGCATCTTTTACCACGTATTAATAGATGATTATCTCGAGACATTCAATATTAATGGAATGAGATTTAACGGTGATTATCAAGCAGTTTATTCTGAAAAAACTGGCCTTCTATTAAAATTTGAAATGAATTTATGGCAAATTGGTAACACACAGAATACCATAGAATTGAATATTGAGTTAAAGTCAACTAATACACGTGTTGGATTATCGTGGTACTATAAATTGTTTATCACCTTAATTACTATTTTTGGACCTATTCTTTTAGTAAATATCATCGCTTGGTGTACTATGGCTATACAAATAATTATAAAATTAACACCTGAAAAGGAAATAATTCCTGAATCAGCTGCAAAAGAAGAAGCACCTGATATCAAAAAATTAGTTAAAAAAGATCATCCTGAGGATTATTATTTCATAGAACGTTGTCCTTTCTGTAATGAAGTGATACCTAAAGGACAAGAAGTTTGTCCGAAATGCAAAGGAAGAAGATAAAAGAAGGAAAGAAAAAATCATTTAGATTTCAAACTAGGGGTTACTATTCAAGCTCTTTTATTGCTTTATCAATTTCTATTAACCTATTTTGAAAATTCTCTCGACAATCATAAAGATGTTTTAATTTCTCTTCTTTTGATTCATTCCCTTTAAATTCGCCACATTTTTGCTTTGTTCCATGACAATTACAATCTTTCTTCATAGAGTAGACCTCAATTGCTTTAATTATTAAAGTTAATTACTTTAGATATCAAAGTATTTATATTTAAATTCTCGCTATAATGTGATGAAGATACTACAACTAAGTGAAGTATAATGGAACAAGATCAAAACTGTCCAGAATTAAGGTATGGGTATCCATGTTTTCAACCAGCACAAAGAATTTTGCATTTGATAAGTAATAAATGGGCAATACAACTTGTTCATCTTTTGCGAGATGGAAAAAGCATGCGTTACAATGAAATAAAAGAAGCCTTACAAAAAGGTTGGAAGAGTAGAAAAATTAGCGATGCAACTCTATCATCCAGATTATCTGAATTAGTAGAAGAGAAATTACTAATCAGAGAAGTTTATCCTGAATTGCCACCTAAAGTTGAATATCACCTTTCTAATCGCGGTCAAAGTCTTTCAAAAGCACTTCAACCATTAATTGAATGGGCTATAGAAGTATGCCATGATAAATCATAAAAAAATAAAAGAAAAAACAACATTCCAAAAATAAAGGAATAATGGCGTCTAATTTTCAACTAACCTAATATTATTGCTATATAACCTATTATAATGATTGAATATAGTATATCCTAATAATTATTAAAAAATACTAAATATGATT
>JAEORJ010000314.1 GCA_016840945.1 Candidatus Gerdarchaeota archaeon | reverse complement strand
GAATGCTAGGACATTACGAGTTTTTACTACAAGCTCAGTTTGATTTGTTTTGTTTTTAAGAATTCACAAATAAATTGGTGTATGAAAAATTGACAGAAAAAAAGAAAATTATTACACAAAAGAAAGAAAAAATAACAGATGAAATTTTTAGTGAGGAAGATTCCAATCTAATAACTAAGGATAGTGATGATGAATTTCAAATGCTTCGAGTAGAGGATATTGAGAATACTGGTAGAATAGATTTGAAGCAAAAAGTGAAAGGAGTAACTAGGATTACTCGAGCGATTGAGCAACCAGAAAGAGAGATTATCTCGAGAAGCGACAATAAATATTACTTCGCAGGAACATTTGATCCAAGTTTCATGCAAATGCAAACTAGTGAAATAAGCTACCAAAAGCTACAAGAAGAGTTAGTTCAATACGGAGTTATTACTGGTTTGGTAGCTGAAATAAATTCTGGAAAAGAAGCTTCCATTTACTTAGCTCATTTACGAGGAGCACCACTTATTGTGAAAATGTTTCGATTACAACTTACTAGTCATAATAAGCAAAAGAAACGACAAACGGGTAACCCATTAACAAGAGCCACTGCTTATGCAACAGCAGAATTCTATAGATTGAACATGGCCTATCGTGCAAAGATGCATTCTCCTACACCTGCAAAGATTCTGAATAACATTATTCTAATGCAGTTTATTGGTAAAGATTGGCAACCAGCACCACAATTACGTAATGTTGTTCTTCAAGATCCTCTCGAGATGTTTGATAAAATCATCGAACAGCTCAAGATCATGTATCAAGAAGCAAAATTGATTCATGGTGATTTTTCAGAATATAATATTCTTGTACATGAAAATGAACCTTTTATTATTGATTTTCCACAAGCAATCGATATGAGCTTACTGAATAATAGAACAGAAGTGCGCTACAAACAAAACATTGACATTTTAATGAAGGATATACAAGCGATCATTGATTATTTTAAACAAGAATACAATATTAGTTCTGACTTCGATGAAATTTTCCGTTATATCCTTGGCAAAGATTACTATCGAGAACAAATAAGCACGAGAATGAATGATTTAGAGGAGAAAATCAAACAAGAACAAATGATTGTGCAAAAAGCTGAATTAAGGGATCTAGATGTTCGAGGGAAATAAAGAATCAATTAATAAATGTTAAAACTATGGTGTAAATCACTAGTTATTTGCACCATTCTTTTTCTGTTTAATCCTTCTTTCGAAATTGTAATACTTCAACATCCCTGAGTTGATGCCAAACCATGATTTCTTCCTGTAATTTCTCTTCTGGAATGAAATAGTGATCTGTTTCTGCTATGATTTCATCAAACGTGAATGGTAACTCCTTTTCATGCACTATCGACATTGATAATATACCATTCTTTTTTAATATCCTATGGAATTCATTGAGAAGTTCTTTGAAAGGTTGAATACCTATCTCTAAATATAATGGATAAATAACATCATAAAAAATGATATAATCCAAAGAACTAGTGTCTAAATCAATAATCAATTCTCCTTTTGTTTTCATTAATTTAATATTAGTTATTTCTAATTTTCCCATTCTCTTTTCTAATTCATTTATCGCATCAGCATCCTTATCTAGAGCATAAACCAAACCTTTCGCACCAACAACATGTGAAATTGGTATTGAATAATCCCCTACATTACAACCAAAATCCAGAACTTTGTTGCCTTTTTTTATTCCAATTTTCTTTATAAAATCTGTACCAGTGCTGTAATACCAAAACGCAACACTAGCTGGAATGAAATACCACTTTTCATCTAATTTCTTATCTGTCATTATCTCCCAGTTCCCAGCATTAATTAATATCAACAATGTTTTCTGATTGTTAAATCATTTTTCCTTTTTTTCTTTTTTTTATATAACATTAAATCAAAAATTGCTTCAAAAAGCCTTAAAAACATTTCATAGTACAAATTATTTCATTATAATCTATATTATACGAATTCTTGGTGAAATAAAATGACTTTCAATGAAGGAGAAAGAGTATTTGCGTATCACCCTTGGCGCGAAGATTGGTACATTGCTACCATAGCTAAGAAGAAACTTGGCGGACTTAGGTATGCAATAAACTATAACGTTCCTGAGGTTACTGATTTAACTGTATGGAGCTGGCAAGTTAAACCTTTTAAATTAGAAGTTGGTCAAAAAGTTTTAGCTCGCTACCAAAAAGGCACTACCTATTATGATGCAATAATAACTGCCATTAAAGATAAAGAAGTGGAAGTTAAATATGATGATGGTGGAAAAAAGGAATGGTTATCATTAAAATATATAATGCTCGATAAACTTCACAAAAATTAGATTATCTTTAGCAATTATTTTTTAAAATCTTAAATATGCAATTATTACAAAATCAAATAGTTAACTCTTCAAGTAGAAGAGATTTTTTTAAATTTATTTAATAATTGTTTTGTTGTAATTTTTTTGCAATAGAAATAAACTCTCTTTATTGTTTAAAGATAGTTTTTTTTACTTCTAGGTGTTCTTTATCCATTTGTGGATAATCTTTGATTATATTAATCTAGAAAAAAGAAAGTAAAAAGCTTGGTAAAAAATTCACTTTTTACTTCTAATCTTGAATTTATTGTAAATAAAAACTAAACTGGTCATTATTATAATTACTAATGAGAATTGAAAACCTGGCGCGAAAATAGATGCATCTTCTATATCTCTTATAATTTCAACTACTCCATCAAGATTTTTAACTTCAAGCTCTATAGAATATCCACCTTTATTTTTAAGTGTAGTAAAATTGCCAGAATAAATGTTGTCTTTTATATGTGTTAAATCCACTCTTTCAGTAAGATTATTTGAATCAGGTAAATAAGCATAAGCTGAAATCCTCATAATAGTACTCCAGTTTTCATAGATATTAGCTATTTCATTTACTACAACAGATACATTATATACAGTTCCTTCGTCTGTATCAATTGCTTTAATAGTAGAACTTGTAATGTAAGATTGTCCTAGAGCAATCATTGCAATTGCAACACCAACTTCATATGTAGGTGCTTTTTCAGGGTTACTCCAGCTCCAATCGCTGGTTATGATTCGTTGATCAATAACAACATATGAATCAGTAACTGGTGTTGCCCCAGCATATTCCATTTCAGTATTGGAATGCATATTATCAGCAACTTTCACCCCATCAACTAAATTGGGTACCATTGCAACAACGTAATTACCAATACAAATTGAAGCAATAGTTAATCCTGCATCATAGGCTCTCCTAATTAGATTTAATGCACTCTCATTGGATCCTAAAACTAAATGATGAGGTCCAGGTGGGATAAGAATACAATCAAATTCAGAAAGAATTTCATCTGTGACATCTGAAACAATTAAATCTGGTATGACAAAATCTGGTGGTAAATTATAACAAATTGAGCAGTTGTCATCAAGGCCTACCGTGGTATAATTGAAACCCATTGTTTCAAAGATATTTTTAGCTTCATAGTAAACTTCTCCATATCCATCAGCTATTAATGTTAAAACCTTGATATCTTCAATGGTTTTAGAATGAATTTGTTCTGGATAATTTATTTGACCGAAATAAGAGGTAGAAATTATAATACTCAAAAGAATGAGAATCGAGATTTTTCTATTCAAAATAACTCCTTCCACAAAAATTTAATTAGAAAATACCTTTTGATAATTTTTTAACATATGTATGAGACTGGCATATTTCTCTATTTGTAATTTATCACTGATAAAGACGAATAGGTAGAATACCTGCTAGAATTTCTCATTAAACTAATGTATACTATTTTGAAAAAAGATTCTAAATTTACCTCGAAAGCAGTTATACAAAAAGAAGGTAATTTCCTTCTTTTTCTCTATGATTTTTTGATTTTATAAGCATGTATGATGGTTGCTATTGATATATAACTTAAAAGTAAAACCCAAAAGTAAATTGGGGCAGCTGTTGTTGCAGGATATTGACTCCAAGTTGAAGTATTGCAATTAAAAAACCACATTTCGTTGTATGGAACAGAGAATGCTTCTCCAACACCACCAAACAATATTACTCTATCTAAATATTGATCGTAAACCATTTCATGTTTGCAGCAAGCTGGAGGATAGATATTCGTTTGAACTTCTGCCCATTCATTAGATTGTGAATTATAGATCCAAGTGTCACTAAGGGCTCTTGCAGGAACAAACTCATTATCCCCACCAAACATTACAAAATAATGTTCAATTGGATTGTAAACCATAGCTAAATGGTATCGTTCTTGAGGTTTTATTGTTGGTTCTTTTTTAATCCATGAAATTGAAGAACGGTTAAAGAGCCAAACATCATTTTTTAGAGTCATATCATCAAATCGTCCACCAAAAAATACTCCAACCTTGTTTACTTCATCATAAACGAAAGATTGCCCATATCCATAACCAGGACTATTGGTATGATTGATTTCATACCAATTATTGGCTGTAAAATTATAGGCCCACATATCATTGCAAGTTGAAACAGATGAATGAACTCCTGCATAAAGGATTACCTCATTGTATTCTGGATCAAAATACATTTCATGAGCTGCTCTAGCCGATGGTGCATTAGTTGGATGAAGTTCTGTCCATAGATTGGTTGTTGGATTAAACTCCCAAGTATCATTCACTTGACTTCCAGTTGCTTTTGATATCCCACCAAAAAGTAAAATTTTTCCAGTTATTGTATTATATGCCATTTGATGATTACTTCGAGCACCGGGTGAATTATCACTTGAAAGTTTAGACCATGATTGGTTTATACTTGAAAAAATCCACGTTGTATTAAAATCAGCTAAACTTCCATCTTTAATTTCCCCACCAAATAAAACCAATTGATTATTTTGACTATCATAAACCATTTCGTGATGGAATATTGGTAGAGGAGCAATTGTTTCAGCAGTAATATCGTAACACTGTATGATTCCTGATATTGAAACAAAAGTAAAAAATGGAATTAATAAAATTCTAAACAATTTTTTATTTAATACCATACCTCACACGACCATTACACAATTAATCAAAGAAAATAAATACCAAACTAATAATAACAAAAAACAAATTTTATTTAAAAATAGCTTCTAGTCTAGCCTAAATTTTTCTTATTGATTTTATATTGTAAAATATTTCTTTATAGAACAACTTATTTTATGAAAATTCTTGAAAAAAATATTTAATAATTCATATTGTGATATTTTCGCTATTATAAAAAAGAAATATAAATTCAAGAATCATAAAATCAAAATTTAATATAAATCTAATATCTAACAAATCATTTGAATGAAGAGAACCCTATCAACTCGAGGCTGAATTTTTGTATTGAATACAAATTTAACCAAACACCAATTAGAAGTTCATCATGAGGTAGATTATGCATACTCTATTATTGAGAAAATATGTAATGTAGTTGGACCTGGGTGTCCGGGGAGTTCTCAAGAATTAGCTCGTGCAATGTTGGTTAAAGATGAATTAGAAAAAGTAACTGATAGTGTTGTGGTTGAAGAATTTAAGTTTGCACCAAATGCTTTCTTAAGTTGGTTTCAGCTTGGTTCAATAATAATCATTGTTTCAGTGCTTTGTTTTTATTTAAGTCTTATAGACATTGTTTCACTTACATTTTCAATTATAGCATGTGGATTCGCTATTTTCCTCTTCCTTTTGATGGAATTCGAGTTCCTCTATTCTCGGAAATTTATCGATTGGCTCTATAAAAAACGAAAATCACTAAATGTTGTTGGAACAATTAACCCTAAAGAAAGTGAAAATATAGAAAGAATCTTGATTTTTTCGGGACATCACGATTCATCCCTCCAATTTACATGGTTTCGATATTTGAAAGCTGGATGTTATGTTGCTGTGAGTATTATCTCTTCTACAGTGATACTACTTATGATTAGTACTATTGTTCATTTGATCTTGGTAGCTCTTACTATTCCAGATTTATGGATGATGAAATTTTTTATTGTTTTAACATGCACACTAATTCCTGCAAGTATAGTGTTTGGATTATTTTTTACTGAGCGTGGGAAAAATGGTGGAAAGGTTCCTGGTGCGGTTGATAATCTTTCTGGAGTGAGTCTTGCAATTGCTATATCAAAGATTCTCAAAAATCATCCAGAAATTCACCCACCAAATACTGAGATACGTATCATTTCCTTTGGTGCAGAGGAAGCATCAGTTCGAGGATCAAGTGCATATGTGAAAAAACATTTAGCTGAATTAAGGAAATATAAAACAATGTGCTTTAATTTCGAATCTATTGCTAATCCCGAGATTACTATTTACAAAAGTGATCTCAATAACTTCGTAAAATTTGATCCTTCTATAGTATCAAAAGTTGAGAAAAGTGCTTTACAAGCTGATGTTCCACACACAGTTAAATCCTTTCCTTTTGGTGGGGCTGCAACGGATGCTATGCCTTTTGCCAGAGCAAATCTTAAAGCTATAAGCTTATGTGGATTAAAGTTTCCTACACAGATGCTAGAATTTTACCACCAAGAATTTGACACACCTGATAAGATCAACAAAGATGCCTTATATAATGCTTTGTTAATAGCGATTGAATTTATTAGGAGATTTAACAGCGAAGATGAAACGTGAACTAAATGAACTCGAGTATTTTCAATGGATATTTGAGCAACCTTACAATATAGTTATTTCAGTGGAAGTTCATGGAGACATATCTCCGAATCGTCTTAGAATTGCATTAGATAAAATACAACAACGCCACCCACTTTTAGGAGTAACGATTATTCTTGATGAACAAGGAAAACCTTGGTTCACTTCTGAAGGTGTTGGTAGCATTCCTTTAAATATTATTACTCAAAATAATGATGAACATAAAATACAAATTGTTGAGCATGAATTATCAACAATTTTTGTTATGGGGCATATAGTATCAATTGCTTTACCCTTAATGCGTGTTACCTTTCTTAAAGACGATTCAGCTGACGTTAAGCGAAATAATATCATTTTTTGCACTCAGCATATAATTGCTGATGG
>JAEORJ010000002.1 GCA_016840945.1 Candidatus Gerdarchaeota archaeon | reverse complement strand
CTTTCAAAGGTTTATAACCCCCAGATTTCTTCGATATGAGCACAGACTTCTTTAATATCGTTAACAGTCCATTCGCCCATATGGCCTATTCTAAAGGTCTTTTCCTTGAGATTGCCATAACCATTTGAAATACTGATGCGTCTTTTAGATAACTCTTTATCTAAATCGCTAACACTTTTACCTAAAGTATTTGCTATTGTAGATACTGTAACTGACTCATAACCTTTTTCTGGGAACATTTCAAAGTGTTTATTAGCCCAATCTTGAGTCCACTTAGCCATTTCAAGATGACGTTTGTATCGTACTTCAGCTGTTTCCTTTAGCATTCGATCTAATTGAAAATCAAGAGCATATAGTAATGATATATTAGGAGTACTTGGCGTTTGTTGTTTTTTAAGCCAATATTCGTAAATTTCTCTGATATCAGTGTATTGTCCTCTATTAGGAACTTCTTTTGCTCGTTCAAGAGCTTTTTCTGAGAGAAAACCTAATGCCAATCCTGGTGGGAGTGCAAAGCATTTTTGAGTTGAGGCGAAAATAAGATCTGAATGAATTTCTTCAGGGACAACTTTATCTCCACCCATTGCTGATACGGAATCAATCACGTATACAATATCTGGAAATTCTTTGTGCATCATTTCACCAATTTCATAAATTGGATTTCTAACTCCTGTGCTAGTTTCATTATGACATACAGTTAATGTATCATAGTCGCCTGATTTTAGTTTCTCTCTGATCATTTCGGGTTTTACTGCTTTCCCCCATTCAAGATCTATAGTATCAATTTCTTTACCGCAACCTTGAACGGCTTCAGCAAATCTTAATGAAAAAGCACCATTTACACAACAAAGTGCTTTCTTTTTCACTAAACATCGGCCAGTGATATCCATGAAAATTGTGCCAGAAGCTGTAATAGCTGTAGCCCATTGTTTTGTATTGTGGAATTGTTGTAACTTATCAATAATTCCAGTATATAGTTCTGTGAATTCTTTTGGTCTATGACCAATCAACATTTTAGCTTGTTGAAGCAGGACTTCTGGGTCAACTTCGGTTGGACCTGGAATGAATAATCTTTTATGCAATTGAATTGATCCTCCAAGTTAATGCCTAAACAATTACTTTTAGGCAAAGATACAGAAATTAGCTTTATGTATAATAAACTTTGCTAAAATCAAAAAATCATTTGTTTCCATATTAAAGAATCTTCTGACTCAAAAACAATTTTATTATTTAAAGAAAAAAAAGGATTATCCTCTTTCAATGATAAACTAATGAATAAAAAAAAGACAAACTATATAATAAAAGAAAACAATACATAATCAATAATTAGGTGGGATTATTAAAAGTGGCCAGTGCATATGTATTAATTAATACCGAGATAGGTGGAGAGGAAGCAGTAATTGCTCAACTAAAAGAAATGCCTGAAGTGGAAGAAGTTAGTGTTGTATATGGTGTGTACGATATTGTCGCAAAAATAACTTCCGATACCATGGAGAACCTTAAAGAAATTATTACAACAAAAGTTCGTCATTTAAACAAGGTCCGGTCAACGATGACCATGATTGCAGCAGAATCACGGGTGATAAAGAAATAGTTTACAATACAATCTTCCAATTTTTTTCTTTATATTCTTGTTTTAAGATAACTATTAATGAAAAGTACAATAAATTGACTGTAAAATAAACAAAAAAATAGATTAAAAATGAGATTTATCATCTCATCTTTTTCATCATCATTTAGTATTATAGTTTGGAACTTAATCTTGACTAGCTATCATAGTCATAGTTGATCGTACTTTATTTAAGTGTCTAACTTTGGTTGTGATTAGCTCTTTTAGTATCTCCATAGATTCTGCTTCGAGTTTGACAATGACGTCATAGACACCATAAACTACGCTAACTTCTACGACTTCTTTCATTGCTTTTAGCTGGTCAACGACTTCTTGTTCTCCACCAATTTCAGAGTTAATGAGTACATATGCTTTAGCCATGGTTTTTTACTCCAATTAAACTATATGTCTGAAAAAAGATTAGTTTTGCTATTTATTAGGTTTTTCTTTTAACTAATCATTAGAGCTTACTCAACTTTAATTCATAACTCATTTATTTTAGCTTTGGGTAGGTTCGTCTTTTATTTTTCAAATATTTCTGGATTGATACAATTTGGTGGTATTTCACCTTTCAAGCCAGCTAGTAGATTATCAACTGCCATGAAACCCATTTGAGTTCTAGTTTCTCTTGTAGCTGAACCAATATGAGCTGTCAAAATAATATTATCAAGCTCTGTAAGACCTGGTGTTAATTGTGGTTCATTCTCATATACATCTAATGCTGCACCAGCAATTTTCTCAGCTCTAAGATGATTATATAAAGCAATTTCATCGATCACCGGTCCTCGAGATGTGTTTATGAGATAAGCTGTTGTTTTCATGATATTTAGTTCGTTTTCACCAATAAGGTGTTTTGTCTCTTTAGTTAATGGTACATGAATGCTAACAAAATCAGATTCTTTTAACAAGGATTCCAATGAACAAAATTCCATCTTTAATTCTTTTTCTAATTCCTCATCTCGAAATGGATTATTATATAATACTTTCATATTGAAACCTTTCGCAGCTCTTCTTGCGACAGCTGATCCTATTCGTCCCATACCAATAATTCCAATTGTTTTTCCATAAACACTACTACCAAGATGTAAAAGTGGTCCCCAACCTTCGAATTTTCCTTCTCGAGTATATTTATCACTTTCAACTATCCTACGAGCAATCGATAAAAGTAAAGCCATTGTAAGATCAGCAGTTGCATCAGTTAGTACACCAGGAGTATTTGTAACAGGTATTTTTTTCTTGGTAGCGGTTTTAACATCAATATTATTGTATCCAACTGCATAATTAGCAATTATTTTTAGGTTTTTACCTGCAGCTTCAATAACCTCAGCATCTATTGTATCTGTTAATAAACATATTAATCCATCTTTTCCAGAAACTCCTGTTATGATTTCATCTTTAGTTAATACACGATCATCTTGATTCATTTCCAATTCAATATTCTGTGACAATAAATAATCAATAGCTTTCTGTGGTATTTTACGGGTAAGAAAAACTGAATATTTCTTCATTGATAATTTTCACCTAATTTTTTATTCCTTGCATATTATTTTTCATACTATTATTAATTCTACCCCTTCCCTAAAACTTAAGAATTCTATCAAAGATAGATTAATAACTGAATTTTAGTTAGGTATTCAGTTGAGTGGGTTGTTTAGTGAAGATAGTAATTATTGATGATAACGAATTAGTTCGTAATCTACTAAAAGAATTACTCAAAAGAGAAGGTCATACCCCATTTATATTTGAGACAGCTGAAAAAGCTCTTGATATTATAAATCAGATACAACCAGATATTGCTATTGTAGATATTATTCTACCGGATAAATCAGGAATAGAACTAATAAAAGAAATACGAGCCATTTCACCTTTGACTGAATCAATTGTTATTACTGGTTATAAGACAGTTGAACATATGGAACAAGTTTTGAGTACACATGCAGCATATGGCTTTTTGGAAAAACCACTTGATGTTGATAGAGTGTTAAAAATCGTTAAAGAAATTACAGTAAGAAAGGAAAATCAAAGTATCGTTAAACAAAGAATAGATGATCTGGAATATTATAATAAGCAGTTAGAATTTTTCAATTCAATAATATTACAGGACTTTAACCAAATCACTAAAGCGTTGAAAGATATAATAAAATATCTAAGTGACTGTGATTTGCCAGAAAGCGAAGAAAAAACAATTAGACTATTGAAATTCATTCATTTAAGTAATAAAAAACTCATATCAACTTATAATAAAATAATGAGTGTTTATACAATCAATAAGAGCGAATTTGAACCAATAGATTTAGTTAAAATTCTAAATAATGCCATTTCATGTTATAACAATAAATACTCTGAATTAAGCACCATAACACTTTCTGATAATTTTATACAAAATACATTTATCATTTCAGGACTTGAGGATGAATTAGATAACTTATTTTATGAATTGATTTTTTCAATAGCAATGCCTTTTAGAACAGCAAAAACAGCCTTGGATTTTGATATTGCAACATCAAATGATGGGTTTGATGAGGAAATTCAAATAATTAATTTAAGTTTAATAGCTTCAATAAATCGTAATGAGAAAATAACAGAAGAATTAACTGAATTTGAATCTCAAATTTATGGTTTAGGTCTCTATTTAGTAAGAGAAATGTTAAAAGTGTTTCATGGTAAAATTTTTATTCAAGACCAAAGTGATGAGGATTGTAATAGAACTAAATTTACAATATCCTTTGCAAAAATAAATGATTAAAAGAGTTAGATAAATGATTACGGTTTATTGGAGGAATTATATATTATAGCTTTCTTTGTTGAGCGATTCTCAAAAGATGATATTGGTGGAGTTAAATCCTATATTAGACGAATGTCAAAAGCACTAATGACAGAGGATATAGAAGTTGCTATATTAAGCGTAAAGAGTAAAGATTTGCCAGAATCCGAGAAAATTGATGGTATACAAGTTGAAAGAGTGAATTGTGGGGACTTTATAGATAAATTAAATCAATACAATAATATGTCTGAAAGCGAAAAAGCAGCACACGCAAAAGAATTGTTCAAAAAGAATGATATAGAAGAAACAGCTTTAAAATTGGCTCAAAAATTAAATGATTTTATTGATAAATATAATCCTGTAGCTATTCATTTTCATAATTCTTTTTTCATAGCACCATATGCTTTATACTTTTTAAAGCAAATTTTGAATAGAACTACAGGTCCCTCATTTTATTTCTGGTGTCATAGCCCACCAAAAGAATTAATCACTCCAGATGGTGAAATGAGAAATCTCTATAATGCTTTACGATCATTTCAGAATCAATTTAGTGGTATTTTTGGTATTAGTCAAACCGTTACTAATCAATTAACACAATATGGCATTAAATCAAAAACGAAATATTTAGGCATTGATTCAAATCTCTTCCAGAAAAGAAATGAATTGAAATCTGATTTTCGATCAAAATTAAATATTTCAAAAGATGCTTTTGTCATATTATATGCTGGCCGAATATTAAAAGAAAAAGGATTGGATTTGATTCCAGTAATTTACAAACAATTACTAAAACGTGATTTAGGTTTTTTACGAATACATTTCATTATAGCAGGCCAAGGTTATTACAAAGATGAGCTTATTAAAACTATTAAAAAAGAAAGCATAGAAAATAATTTTCATTTCATAACCATAAATAATGATGATGAATTAGTTGATCTTTATTCCTCTGTTAATTGCCTTATAATGCCTACCAGAAGAGAAGCATTGGGTATGTCGTTATTAGAAGCGATGAGTTGTTCATTACCTTGTATTAGTAGTGATTTACCTGGAACAAGGGAATTAATTATCCATACAAAAAATGGGCTATTAGTTCCTCAAGATGATGTTAATGAATATATTCGCTGGGTTTCAAGTGTTTATTCTAATAAAAAATTAAGAGAAAATTTAGGTGTTGCTGCAAGGGAATCCGTTGTTGAGAAATTTAACTTCAAAGAACACCTCTTTTACTTTATTAGAAAATTAATGAAATAATCAATATCAATAATTTATATTATAAACTGATTGTTCTTCTATTAAATTATAGGAGCAGAATTAGAGTGCACGATGAACTAGATTTCTATTATGCAAATAGCGATGATTTAGAATCGATTTATCCTTTTCTGGAGTTAACAGGTTGGGGTGAAAAGCTTGAAGATATTAATCAAGTTTTATTGAATCCCTCTAACAAGTATATCGCGCTTATCGATAGCAATGAAGGGGAAATGTTTGGTATAACATTAGCTGTTAATAATGCCCCAATAGGTTTTATTGGTCATGTCATTGTAAAACCAGAATTTAGGGGTATGGGTTTAGGTGAACAGTTGATGATTGAAGCTATTGATTATTTAAAACGAAAAGGTTGTAAAACAATAAAATTAGATGCTGTACCTAAAGCTGAAAGTTTGTACAAACGTGTTGGCTTTAAAAATGAAATTAATTCTTTACGATATGTAAAGGAACTACCAACAGAAGAAGATTTCAATGAATTAGAATCAAAACTGCAAGAAGTAAAAGGCGAACACCAAGTTTTTAATTGTGAGGAAAATGATCTAGAAGAGTTGTTCAAAATTGATAAAGAAATATTTGGTGTAAATCGCAATAAATTTATGATGTCTTTATATGAAGAGTTCCCTGAAATTACATTCATCGCTCGAGATGAAGAAAATAAAATCATAGGTTATCAATTTGGCACATTTAGAGATGGAATATTAAAATTACGAATGGGTTATGCTACAACTTTTGAATTAGTTTTCAATTTAATTAATTCTGCAATATTAAAAGCAAAAGAGCTTGGTGGATTAATTTTAGTTAAAGTAGGACTTCTTGAAAATAGCACTTTTGGTGTAAAAGCAGTAGAATTGTTAGGATTTGAACATGTATTTACATCTTTAAGAATGTATTATGGTGAACAAACAACTAAATCAAACAATCCGCTATTTTTTGCTATAGGTGATCCTGCTAAAGGTTGAATGGTTATTTACTATTCAACTTCTTCATTAGTCAGTTTGATAGATTCATTCGTATCTCGTTCATCATTATCGCTTTGTTCATCAGTTTCTTCTATATCTTGTTCATCATCAATTTTTTTGATTTGCTTCTTTTTACGTTCACGCAGATAATAAATCAAATTGGCAACAATAAACATTAGAACTAAAACACCAAAAATAATGAAAAATATAGTATTAAAATTGCCTGCGATAACATCAATTCCTTCAGGTGTTAAAGTAAGGATATATTCTGGTGGATTATTCCCTAATAATTTAACACCTAAGAATGAAAAAAAGAATGCACGTGGTATTGAACCTACAAATGTAGCAATAAAATAATGGCTGTCTTTTATATTAGCAAGTCCTGCTGCATAACTTATCGGATCAAACATTATTACTGGTACAGCTCTACCTACTAAAATAGCCCAAAGACCCCAAGTGCTTATCCATTCATCAAAGATTAAAATCGTTCGATCAATTATTTTTACTTTATTACTGGCAGCATCAATTATTGAGCGACCCCCTCTTTTCGATAAATAATAGGTTACTGCTGCACTAAACATTGATCCAATAACACCTAGTAGAGACCCCCACCAAAATCCAAAGATAATAGCACCTGATATTAGAATTAATTCGGAAGGAATAGGAGCAAAAAGACTTTGAACTACCATTAGCACTAAAAACAACAATACACGCCAAGCAATGTGAATACTTAGTAATGGTGATATGAAGTAATCCTTTACGACATTAAATAGGAATGTTTTGTTAACGATTATAACAATTAATAACGCTACCGAGACAAGCATAATAATTGTGAAAATAATAGCTAACACTATTCGATCCCTGGTCCATGAAAACTTGGCTTTATTTTTCTCTTCTTTTCTCTCGAGATCATCCTCAATTTCGCTATTATTTTCTATCATTAAGAACTCACCATAGTATTAGTTTGTTAAATCCTTTCATTAATAAATGTCTTCTTATTGTAAGAATAATTCTATTTACAAATATTAATCATCATTAAATGATAACATAATTTAAAGAAATAGAAAAATTATAAAAAGGAATCAATGATTGCACAAGCTAAAAATGTGGTATTACTATGTCTCTAAAATCAATACTTGATAAAAAACAACTCCGATATTTATTCCTTGGTGGTAAAGGTGGAGTAGGTAAAACTATCTCAGCATCAGCCATAGGCATCGAATTAGCAAAAAATTATGATAGAGTCTTAATCGTAAGTACTGATCCTGCTCATTCATTATCCGATTGTTTTGATCAAGATTTATCAGGTGGTGACCCTGTTCCAATTGAAGGAGTTTCAGGGAACCTTTTTGGTATGGAATTAAATGCAGAAAAAGGCATCGAAGAATTTAAAGAAATAAGCTCTATGGGTATGGCTCCACCTGGTCAATCTGGTATGCCTGGTTTTGGAGGTTTTTCAGATCCATCCACTAGTAATATTTTTGTTGATGAAGAAGGAGACATGGAAGAAAATTTTGAGAATACCACTGGTCCAAATATTGGCATGAACTTTCAAGATGCCTTAGGAATGGGCTCTGATTTAATGGGTTTAGATTCAATTCCTCCTGGTTCGGATGAAGCTTTTGCATTTGGCAAACTTTTAGAATTTATCGAATCTAGTGATTTTGATCTTATTATTTTCGATACTGCACCAACTGGTCATACTTTACGATTACTTTCGTTACCCGACTATCTTGATAGTTTTGTAGGTCGAATGTTAAAAATGAGGATGCGTTTTGGTAATTTATTCAAAAGTATTCGTTCATTCTTTGGTGGTGGAGATCAAGATGCTAAAGATAATTCTGTTGAAATGCTTGAAACCTTGAAGAAAACAATTACTAAAGCACGTATTGAGTTGGCTGATGATGCTAGAACTGAATTCATACCTGTAACAATACCAACCTTGATGGCATTATATGAGACTGAGCGTTTAATCTCTGCTCTAATAGAATATAGTATCCCAGTACAGCATATCATCATAAATCAATTAATTCCACCAAGTAAAGATTGTCCTTTCTGTGCTAAACGATTTGATATTCAAGAGAAAACAATGATGACTTTAAGACAATATTTTGACAAATATGAATTTGTTGAGGTCCCAATGGTTCCACAGGAAATTCGTGGTGTTGAACAATTAGAAATACTAGGAAAAATACTGTTCAAATAAAATTTCACCATATTTCACTATTACCCAACCAAGTAATCAAATAACAATATTGGAATATAAAAATAAATAATTGATAGTAAAAATAATTTTTACTATTCTATTGGTGCTCTAATAGTAGCAATTGAGTTATCTTGAATTCCTTTACTCAATAAATCTTCTGGTTGACCGTATATTTTGTCTTCAGGAATTGTTGTTTTAGTTTTGACTTTAAAGATGAATCTTCTTTTAGCAACAACAATTTCAGCTTTGGTTTTAATATCAAGCTCTTTCTTCAAATCTGCATGAATGATCAATTCGCCTTCATTTGCAGTTTCATCATGCAAAATTCTCAATCTTTTTTCTTTAACCATATTTTACATCACTCATAGAGTTACACTATATTATTACAATTTATACTATTAAATCCTTAATTAAGTTTCGCAATAATTCAATACGAATTAAATTTACTGAAAAAAATTATAAAAAAAAAGAGAATTTTTACATTCCCTTTTGTGTTCTTCTTCTTTTACTATAGTAAACAAAAGTAATTATAAGAGGAATTACTCCTAAAAGGACAATACCAAGGCTAATACTTATCGTGATCCACCATTGAGTTGTTTTTGGTGGTTCAGGAACATATCCTTCTATTGTAATATATAGCATATTCGAGTAAAGAACATATCCTTCTTCTATCAGCAAGTTTTCTTGATTTTGGAAACTATAAGTAATTTTTGTGGGTTCAATATAGAATACGCCATTTATTTTCGCTGTAATATTATATTGGAAGATTTTAGATTGTCCTTGTGTTAGGTTAAATAATTCCCAAGACTCAGGATTTCCTTCTGTTATGAAAGCCCATTCTCTATATAATCCTTCTGTGATCTCAATGTTATATGCTTCAACTATACCTGAATTTGTAATGTTAATATTAATGATTAGTTTCTCAATTGTGGTGTTATAGAAGAATATTTCAGTTTTCCGAGTCCAATTACCTGTGGTATCATCATATACTAAGAAATATTTTTCCACACTTAACATCGGTATCTTTTTAGACCAATCATCGCCTTCGTAAATTGGTTCATAGACTAATAGTTTAACAGTATTTGAACTCTTTTGACGAGGTGTTAAGTCATCTAAAGTAACATAATCAACATCGCAGAAAGGAATAACGAACTCGCCTAATAGTATAGGTTCTACTTCATAGGAGTAAGTATAGGTTTCATTTGTATCTAAGAATCCATGCGCGTTTGTTAGTTGACTAGTAGTATAATTGAATTCTGTTTCATTACCAGGTGCTTGGTCATTAATTGTTAAGTTAATTTCTGAAAGCCAGAAATTAGTTATTTGAATAACAATGGAAAAATTATTGTTTATTTTCGTTCGTCCATCTTTTGAGAGCACTCCACCAACAGAAACAAATTTTTCAACACGAATTGATTCACCTTGTTCATAAACTATGAAAGTTATACTATTTGATAAGCTATAATCAGTTGTTCCATTTATCCATGTATAGGTAACATTTGAACCAGTAAAGGTGTAAGTATATTCAAAGAGGGGTGAGACAGTATAATTGATGGTTCTAAATTCGCCTGAAGGAATTACTGCCCATTCCGCTGTTAGATTACCACTAATATCTAACCAATCCGGATTGTAACCTATTTGAGTTAGATTCTCTTCATAACTATATAATGAAACATTGTAAATATCTTCAGCTGCAGTGTTTGTTACTCGGATTGTTACGTTGAAATCAATATTTCCTAACCATGTCTCATAATTTACAACATCAAGACCTTCGTATGGGTTGTAAATTGTTTTTGTGACGTTCACAGAAGGATTTTCTGCTTTTACTGTTATAACAGGAATTGGATTGTTAATAGCTGCTTCTGTGTTAAATGTTCTACCGCTAAAGAAAGCAGATACAAGTACTAATGAAACTAGTATCAACATGGTTGAGATTTTTTGTGTTTTCACTTTGAGACCTCTTGAATAATGAATCATTATAGGTTCTTTTTGAAAAAGCTTCAAATAAAAAGCTTTCTTCTCCTTATATTTTCAATTATCTGCTTATCCATTTCCTTCTAAATAAAATATTTTTCCTTAAATTCTATTTCAGCTAAAAAGGATTGTTTCACTTGAACAATTCAAAACCCATTTTTTTTAACATAGTGACTAATTTACTCAATGGTAATCCCATGACGTTATAAAAACAGCCTTTAACATAATCTATCATAAAAGCACCAATGCCTTGTATTGCATACCCTCCTGCTTTATCAAGTACATATTCTGCTTTAACATAAGATTCAATCTCTTCTTTTGAACATTCAATCATGCTGACCTCTGTTATCTCTACTCCAGTAAGCACGTGATTTGTTTCAGGCTCTAGTACACATAATCCGGTATATACTAAATGTACATTGCCAGTTAATTCTTCTAGCATTTGTATAGCTTCTTGTGTAGTTTTTGGTTTACCAATTATTTCATCTTCAAGTACTACAATAGTATCAGCACCGATAATAAGACTGTCTTTCTTTTCTTTTTCAGGTAGTAATCTTGCTACGCAATTTGCTTTTTGATATGCTACATTGATAACTTGTTTTTCATGATAACCATGCTTATGAACATCACCATCATCGAATTTTTTATTATTAAAATTGGTGATTTTTTGTTCATCTTCATTACAAGGAATCACTTCATGTTGAATAGTAAGCAAATTTAATAATTCATGCCTTCGTGGAGATGCAGAAGCTAAGATTATTTTTTTCATTATTCTCACATGAAAATTTAACTAACAATTAAATAACTTATCCTTTAGTTATCCTGTTTTAATCCCAATAACAAACTATTTTATAATAGATTCTGATATTTTCTATACACAACAATAAACAAAAGTAATTTTTAATGAAAAATCATAAATTGGATAATGATTTATTACTATTATAAATACAGAGGGTATCATTATTGTCAAAGAGTTCAACTGATCTAGGTAAATTGGATAAACGCTACATCGAAGCTCTACTAAATGCTTTAGAAAGTAGAAATGAAAAAAAAGCAATAGATCCTGAATTATATGAAAAATTAAAAGAAAATTATACTAAATCCTATGAATTCGCTTCTGATAAAAGTAAATTAACAGAAGGTTTCACGACATTAACAGCTTTACAACCTAATCTTGATACATTAATAGATTCAGTTGGCAAATTCTTAGAAAGAGTTTTGTCAATAGAGGGAGAAAAGAAAATTTATGAAGATCGTATTGTTAAATTAGAGAATCTACTGAAAGATGGGAAGATTGCAGAACCAGTTTTTGAATCCAAGAAAAAAGAGTATGAAGTACAATTAATGGCTATTGATGATAGATTAATGGAATATGTTTCAGGTATACCAGATTCATTAATAATTATTGAAGAAATAAATGAAATGATATCAGAAAAACTTGATGAATTAGAGGTAAAAGGTGAATTAGAGGGAATAAGTAAATCAGATATTGCTTCTGAACGAAAAGAACTTCAAGCTGCTAGGAAAGACATACAAAAAGCTGCTAAAGATTTATCAGCTCTAGCAAATGTTGATTTCAAGAAAGAAAGATGGGCTGCTAAAGTATCTGAAAAGAAGGAACCTGAAGTTATCGAACAAGCTATTATCCAACCTTTGCGTTCGGATGTAACATCTCAAGTTTCACCTAGAATTGAACAAGCTTCAATTACAGAACAACCTGCAGCTCCACGCAGAGATATCTCAGCTTTTTGGAAAAACATCAAAATAGGTAAATTTTTGGGTGAAATAACTCTCATAGGTGGCACTTATGCTATTATATCAACAGATAGACCTTCTTTGTCAATCATTAGGGATTATGCTCTTACAGGCCCAAAAGTTCTACGCTCATCAACCAATCCTAAAGTTATTGAAGATAAACTCAAAAAAGAAGTGATGAGTCAATTTAACGTTACTGAAGAAAAAGCACTTTTACCTGAACAACTAATAAATTATGCTTTACATCACAAAATTGGTGTTGATCTATTCAAATTAATCAATTCTTATTATGCTTCTGTTGGGAGAGGAGCAGTAAATATTCAAAATGATCGAGCAACAATTAATGAAAATGCAGAAGTCATAACTTTAGCTGAAAATGTTGGATTATTAGGACGAAGAGTTCTTGCACCAGATGGATCATTAATAGGTGTTGTTCATGAATTATATTATAATCCAAGTGAATCCAATCTTTATGCGTTTTCATTTAAAGGTGTTCCACCACCAATTATTAGACGAATATATCAGGATTCTCATAATAGAACAATGACCGATGGAACATTCAGTGTTTTCAGAAATGAAATAAGCCAAATGCTATCAGTTCCAATATACGAAGCATTAACTCCATCAAGTATAATTCGTTATACTGTTAAAACAGGATTAGTTAATAGTATTAATCAATTAGTTACCTTGGTAGAAAGCATGAACCCAAGAATTTCAAATATTAATGATATTGTAGAAGTAAACATGGATGGAATTCGATTAGCTCGCTACCCACAAAATAACCTCCCAAATATAACCTATATTTATTCTTGAATGTTAAAAATTTTAATAGGGGGAGGGAGGCCCCTCAACCAATTAGAGAAAAAAAGGATTTCTTTTTTTAGGTTAAGAGGCGATAAAAATTTACTTTATTCTACTTAAAAAAGCTTACTATTATTGTAAAAAATTTTATATAAAAATTAATTGAACTAAATAACTCATTGATTATGCTTAATTTTTCAATTTTCTAGATTCTATTAATACAAATTTTTCCTTTCTGTTACAAATAGGACAACCTTTGTCTTTCAATTCTTCAATTGTAATAATTTTTTGACCTTGCCCTATTTCAATTAAATGATTATTAATACACTTATAAACACGTATAGTAGGATTTAGCTCACCAGTATAAATTCCTTCTGTGTAATCATTAGTAATAAGCGGTTGGGAGTAAGCTGTTGTTTCTAAAATGGATAACGAAGTGCAATTTCCATGAATCTCTGCTCCTTCATATAAATTAAAAGCTGGAAGAATTTGTTGAATGACTAATTTTAAATCTAAAATTGTTTTTTGAACATCCAATAAATCATCCGCTGCTCGATGTGCAAAAGCAAGGTAGATCTTTTTTCCAGGATTATTTTTTAGAGCTTGAATAGCTCTTGACAGAAATAGTGTTAATCCAGGGATAGTATAGGGGGGATCAGTCAGAACTATATCATATTTTTCGATTAACTCTTTAGGTAAAGGTTTACGTAAATCATGCTTAATACATTTAATTTTAAAACCATTTTCTAGAGCTATCTTTCTAATTACTTCAAGTAATCTTTCATCAATATCAAGAACTGTAATAGTTGCTTTTTTGTGAATTAAGGAAATAGCTAATGATGTAAAATCATCATCTCCTAATAATAGGATATTTCTATTTTCGACATCATCCTTTTCCATTAATAATAAAGCTCGTCTTAAAGCAGTTATAGGTTTCCCAAAAGCTTGATCAATTGTTGTTAAAGGTTGAGGTCGTTGATCCATAAAATCTCGTATTTTGGCAAACAATTCCTCATTATTTGCAGGTAATTTTAATCCCGTACCATCACAATAATCACAAATTAAATCATCAATAAATTCTAATCCCAAATCATCTTGAACAAATTTTAAACCTTTTTCAGTTAGAATTGCTCCTTTCCTAACACGATCAATTAATCCAATATTCTCTAGTTCTTTTCTAATTGCAGCTACTGTTGGAATAGGTAAAAGCAATCTTCTTGAAAGTGATTTTGTTCCTATATTTCCATTTCTAAATATTTCCCTTAACAGCAAACGAACTTTCTCTTTACCTTCTTTTACATCAGCTTTTATAGCAATATCTTCAAGCACATGCATGGGTTCCAAAACGAACGCAATCTCCTTCGATTATTTTATCTCTCGAGGTAATTCTTTCAATTCAAATGATTTTGGTTGCAATTCTGATTTTATATAATCCCATGCAATAAAGGGGTTAAGTGATTCTCCGCAGAGGAAAATATCTAGAGCTGCAAATTTAAATTCTGGCCAAGTATGAATTGAAATATGTGTCTCTTTCAAGATAACCACAACACTACAACCTGCAGGAGAGAAGCGATGTACAGAAGCTTGCAAAACATGAGCACCAGCTTTTTTAGAAGCCTCAGTAACTACTGTTAATAATTTAGTTTCATCATTGATATCTGCTTCACATTGGTATAAGTCTATAAGTAACTGCTTAACCTTCAAAGGTTTACTTAAAGGATATTTTTGAATTTCTTTTTTTGGCATAAATGTTTCTCCAACAAGTTTCTTCTTCATTTGTTACGTTATAATCTAAGTTCAAGATACTAATTATTTGAAACTTTACAGTTGAGGTAATAAATTTAACCATCTTTTCCTAATGAAAATTAAGTTTTTTTAATCAAGTAATCAATAATTTACATTGGAAAAAAAGATTAAATCTAAGTTGTGATATTCAATTATTATCTATTCAATAAGTTGGTTTACTATTTGACAAGTAAATTAAAAGTATCAATTAATGAGTTTGATGAAATAGATTCAACTCAAAAAGAAGCTAGAAGAATAGCAGCTGAAAATTCATGCCCAGATTTTTTGATTATTATTGCTCAAAAACAAACTGCAGGAATAGGCAGACTTGATCGTACATGGGCTTCACCTAAAGGTGGTTTATGGCTTTCTGTTTTGTTTAAGAAGAAAATACCTGTTAAGATGATACAAGGATTTTCTGTGAGACTAGGATTGGAAATCATTAAAATTCTTGAAAAAAATACTGGACTTACATTAATGATTAAATGGCCAAATGACTTGATTTTAAACCACAAGAAGGTTGGAGGTAGCTTAATCGAAACAAAACTGAGAGGTAATTATTTGGAGTATTTGATAATAGGCATAGGAGTTAATGTTAACATATCAAAAGCTGAATTTCCTAAGAATTTAACAGATACTTTGACAACCATTTCTACTGAATTGAATGAAGAAGCTAATCTAAACAAAATAAAAGATGAAATTATAATAATGTTAGGGAATTTTCTGACAAATATTGAAGATAAAGGATCAGAAAATATCAGAGAACTCTGGAAAAAGAAATCTCATACTTATAAAAGGCATATAGCAATCACAATTGATGAGGAAGTAATTACTGGTCATGATATTGGAATAACAAATCAATGTGAATTAATTGTTAGAAAAATAGATGGTAGTGAAATGATTATCTCCCAAGGTGAAATTCAATTATTACGTATAAAAGATTGAATTATTAAGTTGCGTATATAGGTTTGCAAATTTTGTATTCAGTGATTATCTCACCAATGAAATTTTTCATAAAGAAATTTCTAATTTTTCTATAAGCATCATTGCGAGCATTTTTATTGCTAAGATTATGATCAGCATCGATTAGTATTTCAAATTGTTTTGGCTCTTTTGCTCTTCTATAAAGTTCTTTAATTCCATTAATGGGAATAAATGAATCCTTTTCTCCTGCAAGGATTATTAATGGTCTCGGAGTTATTTTTCGTATGCACTCTAAAGGATTATTGCCTTGGATATCGTGTATAAGTTGCTCTTTAACACCATTTTCTGGTAACCTAACCATTCCAGTTAATGATAATCCTTGCCAAAGTGCATTAAATTCAGGATAATTGACCATGAAATTGAAATCATGTAATGGTGTTTGTAATGCTAAAGCAGATACGCGAGGATCTCTAGCAATATGACAAATTGAAATTGCTGCTCCTAAGCTTATAGCATATATGCCGATTTTAAGAGGATCAATCTTTGGATGATTGGTTAGAAAAGAAATAACATTATCTAAGTTAGACAATGATGTATGTATAGAAGTTTCACCTGGGCTAGAGGAAAATCCAGAAAAATGAAATACAAAATAAGCTATGCCTTCATCAGTTAGTATTTCAGCTAATAATTCATCTTTTTCAAAATCGGTTGAAACTAGTCCATGGACTTTACAAACAACAGGATGTTTTTCTTGGCTATCTTCTGGAAAGAAAAACATACCATCAAGAATACTATTATAATATGGCACCCAAACCTTTTCTTTTATCATAATAAAAACTCCTTTTTAATCGCTAAGCTGACTTTTAATCTTAATTAATAACTGATTTGAGGAAACTTGCTCGCCAATTGATACAGCTATTTTTTCAATTATGCCTTCAACAGGTGATAAAATTTCATTACGCATTTTCATTGACTCCAAGATTAACAAACATTGCTGATCTTTTACATGATCACCAAGTTTAACTTTAATTTCAATTATTTTTCCTGGGATAGCTGCTTTTATTGTTGCCCCTTTCTTATTACCCTGACCTTTCTTTGATTGTAATTGAGGAGCTGAGGTAAAACTAAAATCAATTTCTTTGCCGTCTAAAAGGATAGCATTATCTTTGTATTCAATTTTTAATTCATTGCCATTAATAAATACTCGATAATACTTACCATTGAACATTACTTCAGGATTGAATAAGTAATCTTGAATTTTAATACCATCTTTAGTTTGTTCTAGATTAAATTCAGTTCCATGAATTCTAATTTTATATTTCCTATCCATGTCAATCTCTCCCAACAGCATCTAATCTACCCTTCATTCTCCAATTATCTGAACGATATGGTAAATTCATTTCACTCTTTTTCAAACCAACAGAAAATAAGGCTGCAGCTAAAGCACAAGTATTTTTTTCTAATTTTTCTAGTATTTGACGATCTTTAATAAAATTGATACTGATATCACCAGAATTGAAGTTTTTATCAGCTAATACTTGATCAAAGAACGAGATATTAGTTGGAAAACCAATAATAATTAATTCCTTTAGAGCGTTCTGTGCTCGAGCAATAGCTTCATCCCGAGATTCCGCTGCAACAATTAATTTACCTATTAAAGAATCATAACAATTTGGAATTTCAAAACCATCATAAATGGAGGTATCAAATCGAACTTCTGGCCCACCGGGAGCAATGAATTTCTTTACTAATCCAGGAGTAGGTTGAAAATTCATTAGAGGGTCTTCTGCATTAATTCGGAGTTCCATTGCATGGCCTCTAAACTTAATTTCAGATTGTATAAAGGATAGCTCTTCGCCTTGTGCGATTTTTATTTGTTCCTTTACAATATCCTTTCCAGTTAACATCTCAGTAACTGGATGTTCAACTTGAATTCTAGGATTTATTTCATTAAATAGCACTTGTCCATCTTTATATAGAAATTCTACAGTACCAGCACTTCGATAATTCAAATTTTTAGCTAAAGCACAAACAAGCTCACCAATTGCTTGACGTTCTTCTTCAGTGATTGCTGTAGAAGGAGATTCTTCTAATAATTTTTGATTTCTTCTTTGTATGGAACATTCACGTTCACCTAGATGAACAACATTACCAAAATTATCAGCTAAGATTTGAAATTCAATATGCCTTGGTTGATTAATGAATTTTTCAATAAAAACTTCACCTCGACCAAATGCCCCTTTTGCCTGTGCGCTGGCATTTCTAATGGCTTTTCTGAGTTCACGTTTATTTGTTGCAACAACTATACCCATTCCTCCTCCACCAAAAACAGCTTTAACTAATATGGGATACCCTATTCTCTCCGCTTCAGTAAAAGCTTCTCGATCATTTTTAATTATATCAGACCCCAATGGGATAGGTAAACCAGCTTCCACCGCTTTATCTCTAGATTTAACTTTGTTTCCTAATAATTCAATTATTTCTGCAGGTGGACCTATGAAAATTATATTTTCATCTTGAAGTCTTTTGGCAAAAATCTCACTTTCAGATAAAAAACCATAACCAGGATGAACACTTTTAATTTCCAATCGTTTACAAATAGCAACAATTTGCTCTATATCTAAATAACTTGATGTAGTCTCATCTTCTATTAATTGTATGGCTTCATCTGCAAGTTTTACATGTAAAGCGTTTTTATCTTTTGGTGAATAAATTGCATATGTTTTAATATCAAGTTCACGTGCAGCTCGTATTATCCGTACTGCAATTTCACCTCTATTTGCCACTAACAGACTATCGAACATAATACTCTAGCAAGGATATCTATATTATAAAGGACTAGCGTATTTTTACTGTAAAAGTAGATTCTAAAATTAGACATTCCTCTTTTCCATATGTCTCTTATATTCCTCTGAATTGCCATATTTCATAATTATTTCACTAACTTTCTCTGGAGATAATTCATGTGTATTAGCTATGTAAAAAACATCATAACCTGCTCGGAAATCATCAAGAATACTTTCTATAATATTAGAATCAATAACTGTCTGATTTACTATAGTGTCAGCAGCTTTCTTCTTTTCCTTATCTATTTTGTAATGCTTAGCTTTTACTCTCGTGATGCGATCGCGAATGCTAATTGATGAAGCTATTACAATTGTTACAATAATTATAACAGTAAATACGATGCCTAGTTGTATATCGCCTTCTCTGAATTTCTGTATAGCAAAGTAAATTGATGCAATAAAGGCGACAGATAATATTGGACCAAGTATAGAATACCAAATATAATTTCGTTTATAATCCTTAATTTCTTCTTGAATTTCTTTCTTCATTTCTTTAGACATTACAAAACCCCTTTCATTAAAATTCTATTCAAGTGTTCTTCTAATAAGAACATAATATTAAAGAATTACTGAACTAATTAATGATTTGTTGATTTTCTTTTTAAAAATCAGAAATCGATTTAATGTTAGACATTAAACCATTTCTTATACCAATCTACTGTTTTACTTAAGCCCATTTCAAGTGTATGTGTTGGTTTCCATTTAAAGATTTTAGTTGCTTTAGAGCAATCTAAATATTGATCTTTAATTTCATCCTTAGCTGTATTGTTAATTATCGGTGTTAAATCCTCTCTCTTTGTAATTTTCAATAATAGCTTTACAAGATCTAATACACTTACAGGGTTTCCAGTTCCAAAATTAAATGCTTCTCCTTTAAGATTCTTTTCAAGTAAATTCTCAGCTAACAAAATATATGACTCAGCAGCATCTTCCACATAAAAATAATCTCTAAGAAAAGTTCCATCACTTCTGATTTCTGGATTTTGATTGTAAATTATTGACCTGATTGTTTGAGGTACAATTCTATTGAAGTTCAAATCTCCTCCGCCATATAAATTACCACAACGAGTAATCCCAATAGGTAAATCGTATGTGTCATAATAACCTTGAGCTAAAATATCAGTTATTGCTTTTGATAAATCATAAGGATGCTTTGCATTTAAGGGATCAGTTTCGTAATATGGTAAGTTATTTTTTTCACCATAGGCTTTATCACTAGAGGCAACAATTATTCGTTCAACTGTGTTGATATTTCTGCAAGCTTCAAAAACATTCCAACTACCTTTGATGTTAGATTCAAATGTAGAGATTGGTGCTCTATTAGCTATTTGAACAATTGTTTGCGCTGCTAAATGAAAAACAATCTCAACTTCATACTCATTTAGAGCTCTTTCTACCAATCTATAATCAGAAATATCACCATTTACTATAATGATATTCTCATTTAGATTTTCATAAAATAATCTTGATTTAGGAACTTGATCACGAATTATTGCTATAACATTTGCATTTTTTTCTATTAATTTCTCTATAACATAACTTCCTAAAAATCCTGAGCTACCTGTGACTAGAACATTTTTATGAGTCCAAAAATCATTATTAGTTTTCATGAAAACATCACTACATTACCAAATTTTCCATAATCTCTCTTTTTCCCAAATATTATTTAAACGTTCTACGTCTTTATAGGTGTCCATGGAACCCCAAAAACCTTTGTGTATGTAAACTGATAATTGTTTATCTTTTACTAGATTTTCTAATGGCTCTCTTTCTAGAATACAATTGTCATCAAGATAATCAAACATTTTACGATCGAAAACAAAGAATCCTCCTGAGACAATATCTTTCATCACAGGTTTCTCTTGAAAATAGGTAACAGTTCCTTTCTGATCAATATCTAATATACCATATTTAGATGTGGGGTGAAAACCTGTTAATGTAGCAATTAGCTTTTTAGAATTATGAAAACCTATCAATTCATTTATGTTAATATCTGCTACTCCATCACCGTAGGTTGCGAGAAAAGTATCTTCTTCAATATATTTCTCAATTCTCTTGATTCTTCCACCAGTGTTAGTTTCATCACCAGTAAAAGCAAAGGTAATATTCCAATCTTCAGTATTATTATTATGAAATGTTAATTCTCCTTTCTTTAGGTTCAAAGTAAAATCAAAGTTGAATTTATCATAATTTAGAAAATATTCCTTGATCATCGATCCTTTATATCCAAGACATAATATGAAATCATTATAACCAAAATGAGAGTAAATCTTCATTATGTGCCAGAGGATAGGTTTTCCACCTATGTCAACTAAAGGCTTTGGTTTAAATGCTGTCTCTTCTCTTAATCTCGTTCCTTTTCCACCACATAAGATAACTACTTTCATTTTTTTCATAGCTTAAACCTCACACGAGATTAATGCTTTTTATTTTATAATATAATACATAACTGCAAATAATTAATTTTTAAAAATTTACATATTGTATGTTCTTTACGAAGAATATAATTTTATTTAGAAAAACTATTATTTAATCTTAAATTTCTTGTCAATTTTATCTATGTACAAAAATAATGATAATAATTGCCAAATGAACCAATTGTTTGGACCATATTCTCTTTTAGTAAATTTTATTACTTCATTAAGATTGAAATATTCCTGAATTGATTTACTTTCATTATACAATCGTAAAATCTCACATATCATTTCTGCTCTTTCAAGATTTTTTGATAATTTTCGTTTCCATTTTAATTTAGTATATATCTTCCCTAAATTGATGAAGATTTTATTTGAAATTATGAAATTATATAGTTCTGATTTTTTAAAACTACCACCAAAAATTGGAATCTTTTCTATCGAAATATTAGAGTCAATCGAACACAATAATGCTTCAAAAAATTGATAATCACAATAATTTCTAGGAATTTGTTTAGTAGCAAAGATTAACCAATCATTCGACATCATAGGGTTAACTGTCCAAACATGTCTTCTTTCTCTATCTTCACCTTGACCAACAAAAATCCGGTAATATTCAAAATAATAATGAACGATGATGTCCTCTATTGTTTTTTCCAGGTAACTTAATTTGAAGAATTTAAGCCAGTGATTTCTTATCTCCCTATCATTTAGGTTTAAACATGAACAAAATGATTTTATCGATGTTGTTGAAATGTAAAGTGGAAAACTATCAATCTCAATGATATCTAAAATATCTTTATGAAACCTCTTCTGTTTCTTAGGGTGTCTGAGAAATTCCCCTCCAAAACCCATGAAATTAGCTACAGGTTTAGAGAATTTCATTCTTAAAAATTGTCTATTAGTATAACACCCAGCAGTAATCCTTCCATCTACCAAACCATCTGTTTTATAGAGTAATTCCTGTATACTTTTAAAATCAAATTTCCTTTCTGGTTGCACGATCAACAATTCATCATTGTATATCTTTGTAATCTCTTCTGCAATATCTTCTTCGCTACCAGTAATAAGGTCTATTGAGATTGGCTTTACTGATTTATCTAGTTGGTGTGTTATAGAGTATATTATACGACTATCATATCCACCGCTTAAATCGATACATTTGATATAATCATTTAATTTTTTTAATTGCTCTCTTGCGGATTCAGTTAAAATTCTTTTAGCTTCTTGGACATAATCCTCTTTTGATTGTAGATTTAGCGATTCGAATTGAAATTCTAAAGGTAAAATCTCTTCCTCTATTAATTCTTCATTTTTGTATACTAATAAAGAGCCTGGTAACATTCTTTTGATATCTGAAAAGATAGTATTCGATCCAAAAGTGTATCTGATTGCTAGATGTTCAAGCAAACCAATTTTATCGTAGTTAATTTTATCAAGGAAAGGTAAAATGAATTTTATCTCCCTTGAAAAAATGAATTTGTTATTTTTATTATAGTAAAAACTTTGCAATCTCCCCCAACGATCATTAAAAATATAACTAGTTTTTTCTTTCTCTGAATGGATTAAAATTATGAAATCACCTGAGGAAGAAGCTAAGAAATTTTTTATTTTCTCTATAGAATGTTCTATAATATCAAGTGATTGAATGATTTCTTTAAGCTCCTTTCTAATGCTTTCAGATGTTTTATTGTAAATAATGCCTTCAAAAACGACTTGCTTATCTTCAAAATTAAAAATTTCAAAGGGGTAGCCTTCATATTTTGAAATTACTATAGCCTGGTTTTCAGATTCAAAAAGGCATTCAACATCATAGTATTCTTCATATTCT
>JAEORJ010000313.1 GCA_016840945.1 Candidatus Gerdarchaeota archaeon | reverse complement strand
TAGTAACAAAACCAACATCAAGAAGTGATACGGCGATTTATTATGATCCAGAGATAGATGGGGTAATATTATTTGGTGGGAGTTCAGAAACATCTGCTTTATTTGATGATACTTGGATTTTTTTTATAACAAATAAAACATGGGTGCAAGTAAATCCAGATATTCATCCTGGAAGTAGATATGGAGCAGAAATGTTCTATGATGCTGTTAATAAAAGAGGTATTTTATTTGGTGGAAGAACCAGCATCACTTATACTGATGAAACTTGGTCTTTTGATTCTAGTACTATGAATTGGACTTTGATTACTACTGAACATAAACCTGTTAAACGTTACTGGTATAACCTTGCATTAATTTCAGATGAAAATCAAGCAATCATTTATGGTGGAAGAAATGATGGTTATTTAGATAGTGCCTTAAATGATTTAGTAGAATATAATATTACACAACCAAATTGGGAAAATATTGATTTTATTGGGAACAGACCATCACCAAGATTTCTATCAAGCATGGTTTATCATGAAGAAAGTAAAATGATATTCCTTTTTGGAGGAACTTCAGGTTTTACTAATTTAGGTCTTGATGACATGTGGTTTTATTCATTGGAGTTAGGTATTTGGTTACAAATAACGAATTCATCAACTCCTACAGAAATACCCATGGAAAGATTTGTCATTTGGATTATAACCTTTTCAGCTATTTTTGTTGGAGCAGTAGTTATTACTTTAACAATTAGATTATTAAAAAAAAGGAAAGAAAATTGATTTCTATTTATTACTTTTTTAGTAAATTAATGATCAATTCTCTTTTTATTTTTATATGAAATGAATATAACGAAGGGGATGAATAATAACATTGTAGGAAGAAGGTGTAATGAAGCTGAATTTGTAGGATAAAATAATGAAGTAAGATCATACAGTTGTCTATATTTCAAGAATGCGTCAAGATAATTCAAATCATTAACATCATTCTCTGCACTGGCTATGAGATCATCAATTTCCGCTAAAAGAGTTGTATTATGAGTGGAATCAATTCTATAGGCATCTATTGAAGCTTTATTACGATAATACACTACAAAACTCGATGTTCGATAAAGTGAATCCTTCAAGAAGATACTGAAGTAAGGTGTTCCTTCTGAGTAATAACTCATAACATCTCGCATAAAGCCACCTGTTCCTTCTGTAGCATCATTGTTTATTTCTGCATGTAGAAAACCTAACACATGACCTAGTTCATGAATTAATAATGTCGATAAACCGGACCTTGGAGTAGCTCCATCACTTTCAAAATACCTGTTCAAGTCTTTAAAACAAACAGTATTTCCACCACCACCTAAACCAGTATATTCACGATATTCTCCATAACTCCAACTAACCATTGACATATTTTGTAGTAGAAGAACCCATGAAGTAAGAACAGAATCACCTTTTTCTAAATCAAAGAAATCAGCAGCAACAGCATAAAATGCATCAAATATACCAATTCCATCAAGATATAACCAATCTGAACGATACCATGGATATGAACCCAACTCTACAGCTGTTAAAGTATTATCCTCAATAATTTGCTGAAGTACAGGATAATCTGCTAATTCTATCCATGTCTCCTCGAGAGTAATTGATCCACCTTCTTCAGGTACAATATAATTAAAGGACTCTTGAGCAATTTCATCATGAAAGATCCATGCTAAGTCTTCATGACTATACCCATGAGTTGCTTCATCATTAATTAGTAATATTTGAGCACTAATCTCTCTTTCGTTATGAAGTAAGCCATCACCTCTAGCACCTACATCTGCAACAATATCGTTAAGATAATCAATTAGATAGGTATTTAATTGATCCTCAAAAGCAACTGTACCAGGGATAAAACCTTCTAAGTAGGTATCTAAATCTACAGTAAGATAATCAAAATCTCCTTCATAAGCGTCATAATTCCACCAAATGTCAGTCCATTTGGTATACCATTGATGAGAATATGGATCAATAAAGAATAATCTATTTTGGAAACCCCAACATGGATAAGGGTATTCAACATTGGGATTAAGATCATTATCCCATTCCAATCGGAACCAATCAACAGTTTCGTTTGAATCAGGATCAGTTTCATCAATTTCAAACCAATGCTCAAAACTATGATCCTCTGCATCATATTGTGATTGATTTAGAAAATAGATAGCATAACTAGTTCTAGTAGGTACATAGCCTTTATTTACAGCTAGATATTGTTCAACTTCTTCGCCATCTATAGCTCGACCATCTAGCTTGTCGAAAATAGACATACGTTCGCCTGTTTCTTCTTGAAGATTTAATTGTGTAATATTTAATGCACTAGTTGTGCTATTCCAAGAATGTGTTTCAACAAATGAATTGAATTCAGTTTCAAAACTTGGTAATGAAAAATAGAAGTTATAATCAATTGTAATTATTATATCCAATAAATCAACATATGTTTGAGTATCTTCATCCCATTCATAATCAGCATATGGATATGTTACTATTGTTTTAAGATCATCCTCAAACATATCTAAATCAATGTAATCGTCTTCATAACCAACAAAAACGATATCTATTGGCACTGTTATTTCAGCTAAGTTAGCTGAAGTAGTGTCATAAGATATACTTTTAGTATTTGCTAAAAATTCTGAGTGATAATTAGCACCTAAAAAAATAGAATAAATAAAGAACAAAATAAACAATATACTAAAAGAGGTTCGTTTATTTCTCCTAAAATACAAGGTTGATTTTTGTATTTTAACCATCTAAATCGCTCCAGAATAAAGAATGATATAAAGATTGTTTACTAAAAGTATAAAGCTAAGCACTAGTCTTGAAATAAAAATAAGAAAAATCAATCATTGAATGAATGTTAATTCAACGAGATAATTATTTAGTAAATACTTCACTTATTTCTGAAATCCATTCAGCAGATTGATGTTTGAAGTAGGTTTCATAGAGGTCAGAATAAAGCCCATTTAAGCTCATAAGAGTTTCATGATCACCTTCTTCAATGATTTTCCCATGATCCAAAACAATTATTCTATCTGAATTTTTTACTGTGGTTAATCGGTGGGCTATAACTATTGAAGTTCTGTTTTCTAATAATTTATCTAAAGCATCTTGTATCTTTGACTCAGTATATGCATCAACTGCAGCAGTTGCTTCATCAAGTATTAGTATTTTTGGATCGGATAGAAGTGTTCTAGCAAAAGAGATCATTTGTCTCTGACCAGCTGATAGTCCTTTACCACGTTCTCCTAACTCGGTTTCTAAACCATCTGGAAGTGCATCAATAAACTCTCGAGCAGAAACAATATCTATTACTTTGTTTACTTCAGCTATAGTTGCATCTGGTTTACTAAATCGAATATTATCTAAAACGGTACCACTGAATAGAAAGACATCTTGACTAACTAAACCAATATGGGACCTAAGATAATGTAAATCATACTCACGAATATCTACCCCATCAATTTTTAATGAGCCACTACTGATATCATAGAATCTCATTAGTAACGAAGCGATAGTAGTTTTTCCAGCGCCTGTTTGTCCTACAATAGCAATTGATTCACCAGGTTTTATTACCAGATTTATATCATGAAGTACAGGAATACCAGGTTCATATTCATGATCTACATGATCAAATTGAATATGTCCTTTTATTTCTTGAAAGACAGGATTTGCAGGATTCTTTATTTTTTTCTCGGCATCAATAATACTGAAGATTCTTTCCATGGCAGCAAATCCACTTTGTATGGTTGATATTTGGGATGCTACTCGAGCTAGTGGATAAAGGAATCTATTTAACAATAAGATAAAGAAGAGAATTGCTGAAGTATTAGTAAAATTGTGCAAAACTAACCAGCTACCAAAAATATTAATACTAAAAATACCTAAGACTGTAATGCCATCCATTACTGGCCAAATACCTGTTAATGCAAAAGCTCTCCTTCTTGCAAAATAAAATGTTTTATTATTTATTACATCAAATTCATCCTTTGATTTTTCCTCACGACCAAATGCTTTTGCTACAGAGATTCCTGACACACTTTCTTGTATTGAAGCGTTTACCTCTCCTATTGCTGCACGCCATTTACCACTTGTACGTCGCGTAAATCGTCTAAATAATAAACCTGCAATAAAAACAATAGGTGCCATACCCAATGCTATTAATGACAATTGCCAACTAATAAAGAACATTATCCCAAGCACAGCAAAAACAATTACGAAATTTGAAATAAATTGGGCTACAACATTTATCATTTCATTTAGTTCTTGTGAATCATTTGTTAATCGAGACATAATTTCGCCAGTTGCTTGTTTATCATAGAAGGAAAGGTCATGTTCTTGTAAGCTCTTATAAGTTTCAACTTGAATTCTTTTTATTACCTTTTGAGTGATAATCGTAATTAGAACATTTTGTATAACTTGTAGAACCCATAAGAGTAAATTAAGACCAACATAGGCTATAGCATAAGGAG
>JAEORJ010000312.1 GCA_016840945.1 Candidatus Gerdarchaeota archaeon | reverse complement strand
TTTCCGTAAAGAAGTTTAATTTTTTCATCGGAAACTACCAGTTATTTCTTAATTAATCCTTCATTTGTAAAAACCGATCTACTCAAAAGTAATAACACTAAATTTAGTATTAATTATATACACTTTATAAATTTAAGTGAAGAATTTAAAACAAAAAACGATAATATTAATTTAATCCTGAAAGAAGTCTTTTTAGAAGAGCGCTTTTAAAAATTTAAACTTCTTTCAGGTATTCTTATAATTTATTTTTGAGTTTCTAAGGGTATGATTCAATAATAGAGTCCTATACAATCCTTGCTAATCTCAAAGTACGGAAGAGATTAGTATCTTTGAAGATGATAGATTACTTCATAGGTAGATTATATAGGTGACCTATACTGAATCATAATGTTGTTCTTTTAGTATTATAAAAGGATTATGAATCTATCATAGAATTAATTAGAATACCATTTTTAAGATAATATAGCAATGTTATTTGTCCATTATTGTATTATATAATTAATCTCTTTTTTTTCAATAAGTAATAAAAATATAATATCTATGTTAAAAGCAAAAAACAAATAAACGAAAAAAAGGGTTTACATTATTTTAAGTAAGTTAAAGTTATCATATTATAAAATGAATCATTTATTCATTAAATAAAAAATAAAAGAAGATAAATTCGTGAAAGTTTCATGAAAGAAAAACAGGAAAATAAAAAAAACGATAAACAATTATCCCAAGCTGAATTTGAAACTTCACAAAGAGAATTAGAAAAAGCAAAATCGGATCTTGCAAGTTTTAATGATCAATTTGAAGCTCTTTTTGAAATGACCAATGATGCAATAATATTAATGGATACAGAAACACTCCATTATGTTAAAGTAAACAAAAAAGCAATTGAATTGTTTGGTCTTGATCCTCAAAAAATTAATCAATATAAATCCACTGATTTTATTTTTTCAAAAGAAATTGATTCAAGCATTGAACGTTTAGCTGAGGTAAAAAAGGGTAAACTAATCCCTATCTATGAACGAACTTTTCATAAAACCAATGGTGAAATTTTCATCGCTGAAATAAATTTATCTCTTGTTCATGATACTGCCCAAAATAAAGATTATTTACAAAGTATTATACGAGATATTACCTTAAGAAAGCAGTTAGAAGCTAGTAAAGAAAAAGAACGAAAAATATATCAGAAAATTGCTAAAGCAGCTATTGAAACAGTTGATATTCCCGAGTTTTGTAATACTGTTTTAAATGATTTATTAAAGTACCTTGATTTTGATTTAGGAACCTTAAGGATATATAATGAAGAAACTAAGATTTTAGAACCTTTAGCTATTATTGGTGTTTCACCTAAACATAAAAATGAAATCAGAGCTTTTAGTATTGATGATTCTAGCTTAATGATTTCTGAGGTAATTAAAACAAAGAAACCTTTATTCATATCAGATATAGAAAAATCTGATCTCAAAAATAAATTCCAATCAAGAATTGAACTTTTTAACATAAAATCAATTATCTCTTGTCCTATATTGAATAAGAATGCTGATATCATCGGTTCAATTCAATTAATTGCAACCAAACCTAAACAAATTCTTGATGGTGATATAATTTTCTTTGATTCTATTACAAATATGTTAGCAACTGCTTTAGAGCGTTTTATATCATCTAAAGAACTGCAAAAATTGTTTAAAGAGCGTGAAGATTTATATTCAATAATAAGCCTAAGCCCTGTTGTTGTTTTTATTTGGAAAAATGAAGAGGGATGGCCCGTTGAATATGTTTCAGAGAACATTAAAAGATTTGGTTATTCACCAGATGATTTTTATCTTAATGAAATCGCTTATTCTGATATAATCCATCCGGAAGATTTAGCTAAAGTCATGAATGAAGTTAGTTCTTATAGTAAATCAAAACATAGAGAAGAATTTATTCAAAATTATCGAATAATAACAAAAACAGGCAATTTAAGATGGATAGAAGATTATACTACAATCCATAGAGATAAGAATGGCAAAATCATCAACTATAATGGAATAATTTTAGATATTACAGATCGAGTTATAGCTGAGTCAAAAATAAAAATTGAACGACAATCATATCAACTAATAGCTGATGCTGCAACAAAATCTGAAACTCTTCCTGATTTATGTCAATATATCTTAGATGGATTAGTTGATATTTTCAGGTTTGATATTGGTTCTATAAGATTACTTGATAAAGAAAAGAAATTATTGATTCCATATGCAAGCATAAATGTGAAAAATACCCTAAATGGTAAAATTATAAATATTCCATTGGATGATCCCAATTATATTAATGCTTTAGTTGCTCGCACTAGGGTGGGATTTTTTGCTCCGGATATCAAAAATATCGATTTAGATACAAATTATATTGAAAACCTCAAAAGACAAAATGTTTCTTCTTTAATAACCTGGCCAATATTAGATTCTGATAATCAATTATTGGGTGTTTTGCAATTAGCTGCTCATGAAAGTAAAGAAATAACTGATGAAGATAAAATTGTTTTTAATACTATAGCAGATACTCTTGCTAATAATATTCAACGATTAATTATTGAAGAAGAAAAACGTCAAAGTGAAGCAAAATTCCGCGCATTTGCTGAACAATCACTTGCTGGTGTTTTACTTTTTAAAGGGAACGGTGAAATATTATTTTCAAATAATCAGATGGCATCTTTTACGGAGTATTCAAAAGAAGAAATTTTGCAGATGTCTATTTCTGATTATTTTAGTAAAATCCATCCAGGAAATACTTCATTTATTACTGATGTTCTTAAACAAGCTAATAATAAATTAAATGAATATTATTCTATCGAATTGGAAATAGTAACAAAAACAAATAAGACAAAATGGGTTAATACTTCAATTACCAATATTGAATCTCAAACTTATTCTATTTATGCCCTTTTATCTATAGATATTACTGAGGAGAAAAATTATCAATTAACTCTACTCAGAGAACGTTCAATCCTAAAACAAATAGCAGAAGCAACAAGTAATAGTACTCAAACAACAGAATTATGTCAAAAAATCCTTGAAGATTTAATTCATATCTTAGAATTAGAAACAGGTTCAATTAGATTAATCAATAATGAAGATATGAAGCTTTATCCAATAAGTGATTTTGGTATTTTAAATGATGAGCGATATTTGTTACGACCAATATCAAAAACAGATGATCACCCAATTTCTAAATATTGTTTCACAAAAGAGAAATTCTTTAGCTTAGATGCTTCAAAAGATGAAATTATGAAAAATTGGAGCACTATAAAAGACTTTGATTATAAAACTTATATCTCTTGGCCTATTTTAAATGCTAATCAAGAGTATCTTGGAAGAATCCAAATGGGTTCCACTTTACCAAATAAATTATTAGCAGAGGATCAAACCTTTTTTGATTCGATAACTGAAATTATTGCTACTGCAATTGAACATATAAAAGCATTAGAAGAATTAAAAGAAAGTGAAGAAAAATTCAAACGCACAGTAGAAAATATCTCGGATGGTATTTTGATCATTGAAAACAACAAATTAGTTTATATGAATAATCAAGTTGAAAATATCATTGGTTATAATTTTAATGAATTGCAAGATATGAAAATTTTTAGTTTTTTTGTAGATAATAATTTAAAAGAACACAAAAATCTAATGCAAAAAATTTTTTCTGAATATCCAATTGAAGTTTTTGAACAAGAAATGTGGTTTACTCGGAAAGATGGTGCTTCTAGGTGTATGAATAGTAAAATATCTTTCCAAAAAAGAGCTGATGAGACATCAAGTGTTTATATCCTAATAAGAGATGTAACAGATCGAAAAATGGCTGAAGAAACTTTACATGAACTTAATGAACAATTAGAAAGAAGAGTAATTGAGCGAACTTCAGAGCTTGAAAGAGTAAATAAAGAACTAGAAGCTTTTTCCTATTCTGTTAGTCATGACTTACGTTCCCCATTAAGAAGTATTGATGGTTTTAGTCATGCATTACTAGAAGACTATTTACTTCAATTAGATGAAACTGGTCAAGATTATCTTAAACGAATTAGAGCAGCAAGCCAAAGAATGAGCAATTTAATTGATGGATTACTTTCACTTTCAAGATTATCTAGAAGAGAAATAATAAAAGAAGAAATTAACCTATCAGAAATTGCTTTTGAAATTATTGATGAATTAAAACAAAATGAACCTGATAGAGAAATAGTAATTGATATTCAAGATAATATAGTGGCAAAATGTGACCCTGTATTAATGCGAACAATTTTGGTTAATTTACTTGCAAATGCTTGGAAATTTACCTCAAAAACCCAAAATGCAAAGATAATGTTCGGTTCAAAAATTATTAATAATGAAACAATTTATTATATCAAAGATAATGGTATCGGTTTCGATATGAGCTATGCAAATAAATTATTCTCAGCGTTTCAAAGACTACATTCAGAAAAAGAATTCGAAGGTTCCGGCATTGGTCTAACAATTGTTTATCGTATAATAGAACGATACTATGGTAGAATTTGGACAGAAGCTCAAGAAGGTAAAGGAGCAACATTCTACTTTACATTAGAAAAAGAAGAACAAAATGAAAGTACTAGTGATGTGAAATGAGAAAATTAATCTTATTAGCTGAAGATAATCCTGATGATGTTTTACTAACACAAAGAGCCTTTCAAAAAAGTAATATTCTAAATGAGCTAATTGTTGTAAAAGATGGCAGAGAAGCTTTAGATTTCCTATTATGTGAAGGCAATTACACGAATAGAGATTGTTCAATTATGCCTGAATTAATACTACTTGACCTCAAAATGCCAAAACTTGATGGCTTAGAAGTTTTAAAACAAATACGTGAAGACAAAAAAACAAAACATCTGCCAGTAGTCATTCTTACTACATCAAAAGAAGAAAGCGATATGATAGCGAGTTATTGTTTGGGAGCAAATTCGTATATAACAAAACCTGTAGATTTCAATCAATTTGTTAGTGCTGTAGAGCAATTGGGATTATATTGGTTAGTATTAAACCAAAAACCACAAATTGAAGGTTGTAATGAATAAGTGTTTGAGAAATTAAAAATCCTATATATCGAAGATAATGAAGATGATGCAATATTAATGACTCATTCAATAAAAGCAATTTGTAATAATATCTTCTATCAACGAGTAGATAATAAATATGATCTAGCTTTTCTACTTGATAGTGAAAATTGGGATGTAATAATTATTGATATATCTCTTCCACAAATGACTGCTTTAGATGCAATTAATGTTATTAAAGAAAGAGTGATTGCTACACCAATGATTTGTGTTTCAGGATCTAGTTATACAGATATCAAAGATAAATGCATTGAAGTAGGAGCTCAAGCATTTATATTAAAAGAAAATTTAGCTAAAATAGTTGAAATAATAGAAAAAATAGTACAGTAATATATTGATTGAAATTTAAATTTGGTGAAACTCAGGCATAAAGAAGAACCTAAATTATACCTGAGTCTCATAATTTTGTCTTGCTTTTTCTGAGGGATATTATAAGACAAGAGCTTTTCTTCTAAGTAAGTCAAATAGAAGCGCCACAATGAGGACAGTATTGACCATCCTTTGGTGTGAGTGGTGTTCCACAAGATTGACAGAACCGTCCTTCTTCTTTTCGTTCTGATCTTCTTTCAGTTCTTATTTCGGTTGATTCTTGATCTTCATCTTGACCAATTCTACCTTTGATTTTAACCAATCCATTATAATAAGCCGCACTTAGGATCTTTATTGTAAAGACTGATAATGCTACTGCAAATAGAAAACCAACAATTGCAATAGCTGTTATATGACCCCAAGGTATGACATCAATAAACACATCAACCTCTAGGATTATAGCTTCAGTATTATAGATAACAAAGAAATACTCACCATCATCTGATAATCTTAAATTATCTATTTGAATTTCACTTCGATGATATATATAGGTTGTATTTTGTATATTTGGTTCGGGATTTCCTGCCAATCCCCATTCAATAAATTGTGTTTTTGTCATGATGGCTAAAGTTGTAGGAACTTCTGGTTGCCATATGGAACCATTTTCATTTGCGCGAATTAGAACATTGATACCTGCTTTTCCATCTATAACTAAATTTGTATAGGTATAGCTGCTTGGTAAAAGGATTTCATCAACTGAAGTATAATCTTGGTAATTTTTAGCAATATTAATACCTTCAACTATTGTTGGTATAGCAAATCCAATACATAAGAAGATCATCCATATTGATAAAGCAGTCATGAATTTTGTTTTTTTGCTCATATTACTTCTCATCTCTTCTTTTCTTTTTTATTCATCTTCATAAATAAGGAGTTAATATAGTTACTACTTTAGTGGTTACCTTTATATATCTATCTTATCTTATACTATATAAAGAATTACATTCGATAAGAATTAGTTGGTGAAAGGAAAATATGCAGATAGATGAGAAATTAATCGAAGGTTTAACAAAAATTGGGTTGCAAAGGTATCAAGCACAAGTCTATATTGCTAATGTAGTTTTAGGGGAAGCATCTGCTTATCTTATTGCAAAAGAGTCCAATGTTCCAAGAGCTAAGGTTTATGAAGTGATCGATAGTTTAGTTGAATTAGGATTTATGGCAAAAATACCTTCGGATAAGGGAATGTTATTTAGTGCTTTACCTCCAGAAGATACGATTGATAATGCTATCAAACAAATCGTTTCAACAATAAATGGTGTAAAAAGTGAAATTGGCTTACTTCAAGAAAAACAAGAAAATAGATCTTCAGAACCTGAAATTGTTATTTTTAATAATAATAATGCTTTTCTTGATATGTTGAAAGCTGGTGATGTTTATGAGGGATGGGTTGATGATAAAATAGAAATTGCAAGTGATATACGAGAAATTCTTCAAAAGAAAAAAAGTCAAGTTCGACCTATTTCAAGCAATATTCCACTTGCATTTATTTTAGGTCCTGAAGAGTCATATTTTATTAGAGGATTAAACGGCTCACAAATTATGATTAAATTCTCTCATAAAATTATTCAGCAAATACTTGGTTTAGTAGAAAAAAGTAAACCTGAATACAAAGAAGAAATTACTCGAGAGAGTGGTGTACGAATACTTCGTGAAACCTCTATTATGAGTGTTGAAGATCGCATTAAACTAGTTGTACCGGGATTTACTTTTGAAACAGAAAAATTGTTATTCTGGGGAACTGTTGAGAGTGTATCAGGGAGTTTTGACAGTCATACTCCTACTGATTGTTTTATTACAGACAATCGAATCCTAGTGAGTGCTGATGATGGTCGTGTGTGGGCTCGAGCCTTAAAATTCATTCATAAAATCCAACTATTAAATGATCAAATAATTTTAACTGTTACAAAGGTTGGTGGCAAAGAAACGCTAACAATTTCTTCAGTTCCTTATGCTACTATTTTAGAAAATCTAATTTCATATGTTTTGAAAAAGCAATAAAGTTAATCTGTAGGGAAACTGTATTAATCCCTTATTGCTATTATTTTTTAATTAGCTCGAGGAATTCTTTATGAAACCCAAACAGTCACCAAAATTAGGTTTTCTTGTAACATATGGTACGGATACTATGTCTTGGGGTTTGTCAGCGATAAGATATATGTTAAAAAATCTACCTGCAAATGTAGCGATTACTGGTTCACAGGTGCCTTTAAGCTTTCTTTATTCATCATCTGATGTTTATCCTAATGTTGAGAATTCAATCAAATTACTAACTCAATTGACAGGACCAGAAATATTTGTTGTGTTTAATAATGGTCAAGCAGCATTCCAAGATGCACTTTGGAAAATTGATAAATGGTCTCCTGATGCCTTTAAAGGTGAAGAATTAGCTAAAATTTCTCTTGATGAAATAATTATTCATGGTCGTGCTTATCCAATGATTCTCAACAGAAAATTGGATAAACTTTATCTAGTTCGCACAGGGGGACAATTGAGTCAGAATTTACTGAAGATGGTGTTTTAGTTCCCAAGGGTAATTTAGTTGTTGACTTTATTAAGGAACGTTTTACTGATTTCTATGAAGAATTTGAACCAATTTCTGTTATGGCAGTGGATTCCTCAGAGATGATTTTGAAGTCGTGGATTAATATATCCAAGCGGATAGCTCAAGAATGTAATAATGCGGGTTATACTACTTTTTGTGATGATAAATTTAATTCAAATATTCAAATAGTCTCAACCTCTCCAATGATGCGTGAAGAAGAATATTTTGAAATTTTTGCTCGAGCAGATGGTATAATTTTGAACGCATATGGAAGCGGTACAATTAATGCTGATATAAAATCTGGTTATTCGCCTTTACCAGCTATTGAAAAAGCTATTACAGATGGTAAGTTTATAGTCATTGCCTCTCATACACCTTTTGGTACACAAGATTTTATTTACCAAAATGCTTGGGAGCCTATTAAAAAAGGAGCTATCCCTGCAGGTGATTTCAGTATTGCCCATTGTCAAATTAAACTAGCATATATTCTAGGACATAAAAAAGAATTAGAAGTTCTTTCAAGTAAAACAAATATTCCACTTGATATCCTAATCAAAATAGCTTTTCTTTCAGGTGTTGATTTTAGATCAAATTCCAGTCGAATGAAATTTGAACAACTAATTGGTTATCAAATACCACTAAAGGATCCATTTTTCAATTTGCCATTTACTGTTGCTTTACAGAAAATTGAACGCTTTTTGAATAAAAAAGAAAAACAAAAAATAATTATTGATTCATTAGAGAAATTTGAAGAAATATTTCAAAAATATTTTAATGATCCCAAAGCACGTAACAAATGGGCCATTATTCTTAAACCAGATACAGTTATTGGTGCTAATCAATGGGGTGAATTAATTGATGCTTCAGAGAATTTAGCTACAATTACAAGTGAATTACTTGATTGGAATATTATTGCTATAGAAATGTCTGAGTTAAATTATGAACAACTTTTAGAAAAAATAAAGAAGTTAAGCAATACTAACGAGACTATTGGTGAATTCTTTAGAACTTTCAGATATGTTGTCATTGAAGGTGGTCGTCAATCTCTATATGATAGTCAGAGTTTTGATGATATTTCAAATGGTAATTTTACTAAAGCCAATTATCTTCATCTATTGCGATCATTAATGAGTGCCAGAAATAGTAGTGGATCAAATCCTGCTTTATATCTCTGCTTAGGTCATCAAGGATATGCAGAAATGCTTAGAGATTATATTGTAACCATCATTAATGATAGCCAAAATATAGCAGAAAAAATCCGTATAAAAGATGAAAAAATAGCTAATCAATTCCTTAAAATTATTACAGATATAAAAGCAAAAGATGGTAAAATTATCGTTAGAAGGAGAAATCAAGAGATAGTCGCGTCTAAACTAGCAGATCAATTCTTTGCGGTAAAACAAAATGAAATGCCAGAAATTGGTTTAAAACGTGTTATTGAGTATAAACCTAGTAAGAATATTGTTCCAGATGATGTGCTAAAAACATATCAAAAGAATGCTAAATTACATACTGGTTTACTAGAGGATTTCTATTCATTAGAATCATTAGATATTGTCATGCTGCATGGAGATGAAGTTAATGAAGAAGCAATTTTGTTCATAAATTGGATCTTAAGTTTATTTTCAAAATTCATTCGAACTAATTATTCGTTATTACAAACTATTGATGGTCTTTCAGAATTTATCTCATTACCAAGTGGTTTAGAAATCCCTAGCTCAACAGATTATAGTATGGATGATAAAAACAGATTAACAGAAATAGCTGGTTTTGTTATTTATTATTATAATCCAAGTTTAGAGATTATCAAACGAGATTACACCTTACAATTTCATCCCGAATTATTTGAAGAAATAAGAATTTTACAAAAAAGAGATTTTGAAAGCAAAACGCTACTTGAACTTTCAGATGGTATCAAGCTATTGTTATCTTGCCTTCAAGCTGGTTTCATTGAAACTACAAAGAAATTTTAAAGTTCCCTATGGTTTTTCCGGGGAAGTTTCTTCTTTTTCTATTTTTGGTTTTTCAACTACAATCCAAATATATCCTCGAAGATCATTCGGACGTAATAATCGTTCATCTTTTCCTAAGCTATGGAAGGTCCACCCTTGAAAAATTTCACGTAATTCTTCCTCATAAATAAATTTCATTGGAGGATTAGTCTCAAAATGAGGAGGTATATTTCCTGAATAAGCAAAGAAACCACCTGGTTTTATAGCTGAAGCTATTTCTTTCAAGCGAGGAATAGCTCTCTCAAATAGATATTGTAAACATTGGGTAGCAACAATAATATCATAGCTTTCAGGTTCAAAATCCCAACCATCAATGTTTTTCTTTTCAGCTTTTACAGAATCACTTAAACCGAGTATCTTTGCTCGCTTAATGGTAACTTCAACAGCACTTTGTAAAGCATCGATAGCTTCAACTTTACAACCTAATTTTGCTAAAAAACAAGTATATCTACCATCTCCACAAGCAAGTTCAAGTGCTCGTAAACCTTTTTCCAATCCAAAAAGCTTAGTTCCAATAACTTGGACAGGAGGAGTTATAAACATCAAATCATTGAATGTTTCATCAGGTGCTTCCAAGAGTTTCTTATGATAATTGTCCCAACCTGTCATCCAATTATCTGGAGCTGGAACTTCTAACCAATTTTTCTCAGAATCCATTGTTAATAACCAAAAACAAAATCATCATTTGATTATTTTAATACAATTATAGCTCTTGATTGTTTTTCTCAATTAAAAAATAATTATATAAAAACGATAGCCTTTTGTAAATAAATGAAAAGATTGGCTTAATAAATTATAGAAAAAAAGATAATAAATCAAGATTAGATTATGAAAATGTTATAAAGAAAAAAGAAAGAATTATATTATCACTTCTAAAAGTTAATTTGGAGATAGCTATACATATGCCCTCTAACTTAAAATCTAATAAAAAGAAACATAAAATTTTTACTATATGTGGTTTGGATGGTGCTGGAAAAACTACCTTAGTTAATTATTTGTTATTGGGTGAATTTACTAAAGCAATTCCTACGAAAAAAATTGATCAATCAAAAATAGTCTTTCCAAATTTATTATTAGATATTTATGATTTAGGTGGGAATGAGTCTTTCAGAACAAAATGGTTCAAGTATAATAAATTAGCAGATGCCTTAATTTATGTTATAGATTCATCTGATATCAAAAGAATAGCTGATAACAAAACGATATTCTTTGATATCTTGAAAAATCAAACTAAATCAGAAATTCCAATTCTGATTTTACTAAATAAAATAGATTTACCTGAAAGAGTCACTGCTAAACAAATATTAAATGATTTACAACTGTTTGATATTGATAAAACAAACAAGTGGGCTATTTTTGAAACCTCAATAATACGAGAGAAAGGTATACGAGAAGCTTTTCAATGGTTGGTAAATATTTTTGGAGGATAAGCATAACAATGGCAATAAGTGATTTTGTATGGTTTATGATCATTGTTAGTATTTTTGTAGCAATTATCTCTTTTGTATTCTTCATAATAATGATATGGAACTACTTTAAAAGAAAAACTATGGGCACAGCGCTTTTGGTATTTTTTTATGGGATTGTAGCATTATATCATGTTGTTCATTCAATAATGATGAGTTTAGCAGCGCAAAATCCATTTTCTCTTTTACATAAAATATTTTATCTTCTTTATGTTGCTTTATTAGTGCTTTCTTACTACTTTTTGTATACTTTTGCTTGCAGACATATATTGCGAGATAATGATGTGGCAAAATCAATTATAAATTTTATAATGCTAGGGGTTAATGCTGTACTTATAGGCATAATGGGTTATGAGCTTCTAGCGAATGTAGAGAATTATCATTTTTACGTTATTGATCCAAAACCACAATGGGATATTAGTCACTATGTACCAGCTACTTTTGTAACAATTACTATATATTTAACATGTGTTTTATTTGTTGAAATAAGACTTATTTTACGATTATCAATAATTTTAGGCAAAAAACAAACTGAATCAGAAATACAAAGGAAAGGACTTCAGCAAATTCTATTTGGTATAATCTCTCTATTTGTTTCTGTATTGCTATCAGTAATAATCTCTATACCAAATACAAATGATTTTGTATTTGCTCCTTTATACGTTTTAAGGGGACTGGTAACTTTATTAGGACTATATTTGAGCTATATAGGTTGGGTTCTGCCTAACTGGTATGTAAAAAGAATCAGGAAAGCTTGGATAGCATCAGAAATTACCATAGGTGAAGAAGTAACAATCCCTTTTATTAATTCTGAGAATTATAAGAATTATATAGATGATAGCGAAGGGAATTAAGAATTATTTATAATCAAATTCAATTAATAGTCTCTAGTGTAAATTAGTAGGAGAGTTGTTAATGAAACAAAAACTAACATATTTTGTACTATTGATTATTAGCATAGTTTTGATTTTATTCCCTTTTACTCTCCAACTTAGCCTTGACATACGTATGAGTAATAAAGAATCAAATATTCTAATTGACGATTATGACAATAAACTCTATACAACTTATTATCCAAGCATTACTGACAAATATTCTATAAGTAAATTTGGCGTAATGATTTTTCATGGTATGGCTGAAGATCAAAGATCATTTAACCTCTTTGTTTCTAAATTCCAAAGATTAGGTATGGAAGTTTTTTGTTTAGATTTTTCTGGTCATTGTCGTTCTACTGGAGTAATGCCTGATGGAGCTAATGGTGACATTATACTTGGACATCAAGTTAATGTAGCTAAAGCAAAATTCAAAGAACTTTCTGGTTTAAATGATTCACAAATTTTTATGGTTGGTCATTCCCTTGGAGCTAGAGCTATTTTAACTTCACAAATATATGATAGCTCACCAATTAATGGATGTATTTTACTAGGTCCTGCTGTTTATCTAGACTATAATTTTGGTGGTCATTTAGAAGAGGGGTTAGGTCCTTCAAATCCAGATACTAATATCTTTATTTTAACAGGCGATTTAGAGGACGTTTGCCCACCAGATAAAGCATTAAAATTATTTCAAAAATTAACAAATGATACTATCTTGGCTACTGCTGAGAATATTATATACAAAACGACTTTGGGATTGAGAAGAGATTTAATTATTCTCAAATGGTTAACACATACTAATGAAGCGTTTAGTGTTAGAACCGTTCAATATTCTACACTCTGGATAGAATCTATCATTACAGGAGAAAGTCAAATACAACCCAATGCTGATTATTTATCTTTTGAAGATTTCAGAGTCTATTTTTCGTATCTAGAAATTATTGGTATAATTTTATCATTAATTTATGCAACAAAATTGATAAAAGTGGATCCTAATGAAAATAATCTAATAATTGATACCAGAATAGAAACTTTTAATATAATTGATCCGAGAAAATATTTTGCTATTAAAATAGCCATTCTTTCAGGAGCACTTAGTTTTGGTACAGTTGCTGGTTTCCTTTTAGTTTTATTGCCTATGGGAACGCCTATTTTTAATCTATTATATTTCTGTCCTGTTTTTGGCTATGGTTGTATAATGTCAATTCTTTATAAAACGAATAGAGTTCCTGGTTACAAAGGAAATTGGAAATTTAGAATTAAGGAATCTTTTAAGTCAATTAATTGGCTGACCATTTTATTTGGTTTACTGGTTCTAACAGGTTTAACAGCTCTTCTTTCTTATTACTTTAGAGGTTTTATGTATACATTCTTTCCTGGAAATGTGAAGGTGATTTGGTTATTCATTCTAATTATTCTGACGACTTTTGGATTCTAGGTTCTTCAAGTAGAAACAGATAATATAAAAGCAACC
>JAEORJ010000311.1 GCA_016840945.1 Candidatus Gerdarchaeota archaeon | reverse complement strand
TTATGATACTTTTTCTAATGATGCCTTTAGTTGGAGCAAATGCTTCAATTAGCCCAGAAGATTTGAAGTATAGTACTACCACTGTAGAAGATCAATCAGGAAATGAATACACTTCTAAGGATGGTACCTTTACTTTTGATGATACCACTATTGAAATCATTACTAAAAACGCTAGTTGGACTCAAATTAATCTAAACAACAGCATTATTTTTGAGGTCTATCAAAGTGATGCGATATTTAAAGCGTATCTTTGGCAAATCGTTACTATTGAACCTTTGGAAACAGATTTCATAATCTCATTTGAGATGTATTCTTATGAATTTTCAAATACATCATTAATTATCAATTTACCTTCAGGGATTGAAATAATTGTTATGTATGGTTTTCTAGGTGATTGGACACTTCATATTAATGATTTTACAATCATCTGGCAAGAAGAAATCCACTGTATTGATATCTTTAACACTGATTTTCATGTTAAAGTAGAAGAATATGGAGATTATTACCATATAGGAGTCAATTTCTTTGGAACAATCTATGATCTATATTGTATAGGCCCTAGAACCTGGGTTATGAATTTCATATACACCTATGCTGTGATCGCTACCTATGTTCCTCCTGATGGAGGAGGTATTTTAGATGTTGTTTACCAAAAAGAAGAGAATCCTGAATTAGATGTCTTCAAAGAATTTCCTGTATATCCAGATTTAGAATGGTATGATGGTGAATATTTGACAATTGCTTTCATAGATAGTGTTCTCATTGTTGCTTATGATGTATACGTAATTTCCATCTATCAAGACAAAATCGTTCTTGATTATGATTTTATTACAATTGTTATCTATGTAACTACAATAATTGAACGAATTGTCATTATGTTCTATGAATACACTATTATCTATTATTATACCATAGTTGAGCTAATCTGTGTTATCATCTGGCAGAATATTGAAATTAAAATCTATTATTATCAAATAGTAGTTGTTTATAATATCTTTGAAATAATTATACTGATTTATGAGTTACATTTCGAGATTACCATTAATATTCACATTGATCTTTGGATTATTGAAATAATGTTCCTGATTATAATATTTAATCCAATAATTATTCAACCAGTAATTATTCGAATTATCCCCATTATTATCCCAATTTTTATACCGTTGTATTTCTTCATACCTGTCTACATAACTCAATACTCCTATATCTATCTCCCATATCTAGCTGAACAAGTACTAATTGATATTTTTGATGAATATCTCGAGAAACCAATTCATACAATTCAATATTATGTTTATGACCAAGCTAAAAACCCAATTGTGGACGCGACTGTTACTGTCAACTATAATGGTTCTATTTATACTACAACAAATCTAGGTACTGGGATCTATGAGGTTCACTTACCTGCTTCAGATGAGGAAGAAGTAATTACTGTTACTGCTGTAAAACCCTTTTATCCTACAGGTGAACTAACATACACATTGGAAGTAAATTGGACTGAAACAGAAATTCCTACAACAGAAACTCCTTTGACAATACTACCATTAATCTTAGGTTTTGTTTTTGTAGCTATCGGAACAATTATTCGACCTATAAAGAAGAGATCATAGCTCTTCTTTTTTTTATTTCTTTTAAGAATGAACTTATTAGAAGACAATTATAATTCTTTAATAGATATAATTTCTGATGGACACTCATCTGCTGCTTGTTTTACTAAATCAACATCATCATCGTTAAATGTTCCATGTGAGGTTTCTGAATTTGTTTCACCATGAACTACCATTGATTTATAATTCGTATCAGGTTCGAAATGAGTAGGATCTAAATTATAGCAATTTCCACATTGGATGCATTCCATTCTATTAATTGTGATTTCGTACTTAGTCATAATAAATCCCTAATAACGATAGTATAACTATTTATTAAATAATCTAAGCTCTATGAAACAAAAAAAATAATAAGAAATTATTGATTAAAATTTACAATAACTTCTTTTACATCAAATCTATGTTCAAGTTTTTCTTTAATTTCTTCTTGAAGATTATTGGCAAATTGGTGATCAGGTGGTAAGTCAATGTTTACTGTGATGATTTTTTTATCACCATCTTCTTTTATATTTATATCAGAAATTAGATTTGTGCGTATAACATCCAAACCAGTTAATGGATTCATTACATGCCTTAAACGACTTTTAACAACTTCTTCAGTTGTTGGCTCTGGTTTGTCAACTATGCCATGTTTTTCTTCATAATTTCTAATAGCTTCACGTAAAGAAGAAACAGCTAAAACAGAACAATGGGCTTTAATTGCAGGTAATCCACCTAATTCTTCTGAAGCAGTTTTCCAAGAAATATCTTTAGCTTCATCAATAGTTTTTCCTTTTGCCAACTCGGTAATAATTGAACCAGTAGCGATATTTGATGCACAACCATAGCTCTTAAACTTAATATCAGTTATCTTCTTTGTTTTTTCATCAACTTTAAGTGTTAATTCAACCATATCTCCACAAGCTGGGCTTCCTTCAACTGCTTTTCCATCTGGATCTTCTATTTCACCAACATTTCTTGGATTTTTGAAATGCTCCAAAACTTTTTCACTATATTGTAAATGCATTTTTTCTTTGCTCCTTTATTTCTTTTTTAATGGACTAATATCTCTTAATCTCTTTATTATATCAGCTAATACTTCAACTACTTTATCTACTTCATCCATTTTATTGTATCTTCCAAAAGTAAATCTCACTGAACCATGTGCTTGTTCATGATCTCCACCTATACCAAGTATAACGTGACTTGCTTCTAGTGATCTACTAAAACAAGCTGAACCTGTACTTACAGCTATACCATTCATATCAAGGTGTAAAGTAATTGATTCCCCTTCAACATAATGGAATGTGATATTAGCATTTTGTGGGGTTCTATTTATTGGATGACCATTTAGATCGGTATCAGGAACTTCTTTTAGTACCTTTTGTATTAATGCATCTCTCATACTTTTTATCTTCTCATTTTCTTCCAGAGAAACTAATTCTATTGCTTTTGCGAACCCTACTGCTCCAGGTATATTTTCAACTCCAGCACGCATATTGAATTCTTGGAATCCACCATCGATATGTTTCTTTATTGGAGTATCTTTCCTTATATATAAAGCACCTATTCCTCTTGGACCATGAATTGTATGCGAAGCCAAAGTTATTAGGTCAATGGGTATTTTATTTACATCTATTGGTAATCTTGTAAAAGTATGAGTTGCATCTGTATGAAATAGAATTTTATTATCATGAGCAATTTCAGCTATTGATTTTATATCTTGGGTTGTGCCTATTTCCTGATTTGCATGTTGTATTGAGATAAGAATTGTCTCTTTGGTTATTGCTTCTTTTAATTGTTCAAGATCGATTGTTCCTTGTTTATCGACATCTAAATAAGTAACTTTCAAACCATCTCGCTCGAGAGTTTTTGCACTATTCAAAACTGGAAAGTCTTCGATTTTAGAAACAATTATATGATTACCTTCTTTCTGTTTTGCTTTCACAACACCTTTGATGGCTAAATTACTTGATTCAGTTGGTCCTGAAGTGAAAATTAATTCTTCTGGCAAACCACCTAATTTCTTGACTACGTTAGCTCTCGCTTCATCTAATCCTTCTCGAGACATTATTCCCAAGGTGTAAGCAAATTCTGAAGTTGCAACTGCATAGGTATCGAAATAATAAGGAGTCATTGCTTCTAATACTCTCTCATCGAGACGCGAAGTTGCAGCATTATCCAAATATATCAATTTATCATTCATATTATCATCTCCTAAATAAATAGAGTCATTGTTGACTCCTTTGCTTCTTTTATGTAAGTGCCAACAGAGCAAAATTCTGAAATGGCATCTTCACGAAGATCTTCTTGTTTTAATCCCATAATATCCATAGTCATATCACAAGCTAAAATTTTCCCACCTAATTCAACAAAATCGGATAATAAACCTTCAAGTGAACGAACATTATTCTTTTTCATTTTTCGTTTAATCATCCATTTACCGAGTCCTAACATATTCATCTTTGAAAGTGATCCCTTACCTAGTGCTCCTTTTTTGAGTCTTTGTAATCCCCAAAAGGTAAAATACATTGAGACTTCCATACCCATAGCTAAAGCGCCATTACCAATAATCAATGCACTATAGATTTTATCATAGTCACCACTGTGGACAATAAGAGTTGCTTTTTCGGTCATTTTCATTTCTTCTCCTTGGGTATTTTTATCCTGATTTTCCATTTTTTACCTTCTTCTTCAATACTAAGTAGTTCTAAACCTAATGCTTCTACAGCCATAGGAATTTCTTTCTTTGATGAACTATGATCGCCAATTATTTCAATAACATCCCCTGGTGAAGCTTTCCTTATAGCTTTTCTTGTTTCAACTAATGGAATAGGACAAGTTTCACCTATGCAATCAATTTTTATAATACTACTTGATTCATCTGACATCTATCATGCTTCCTAAGTATATTATTCAGATTACTTTCTTTAATTAGTTCCATTAAAAACTAAGAAATAAAAGCTAAATTACTTTATAGACTAAATATTCTTCTTACAATGAGCTTCATTTTTTTAAAAAGCCAAATAAAGTAATGAAGCTATAC
>JAEORJ010000310.1 GCA_016840945.1 Candidatus Gerdarchaeota archaeon | reverse complement strand
GCTGGTATTGGTAAATCTGGTAAAGGCAGAATTGAATATTCATTTCCTACTTTTGCATTAGATATTAAAGCTGTTATCGATAAAGAGAGATTAGATGATTGCATTATCTTGGGACACGGTATGGGAGGAAATGTAGCGTTAGAAACAGCTGCTTTATTAAAGGATGAAATTCGCGGTTTAATAATTGTTGATTCATTGCTTCCTAATACCTTATATTATGGAAAAAAAGCTACAGAAGAGGAAATTGCCGAGGTAGCATTGGAATATCAAGGCAATTATAAAGAGTATTATGATAAATTGATGCGATCAATGCTAGGGGGAAGAGTTGAATCTAAAACTGAAGATTGGATTATAGATATTGCCGGATATGATGCAAATGACCCAGATATTTTAAGAGCGCATGTTTTGATTATGTTGCCTTATGACTACCATGATATTTTGGATCAAGTTACTTGTCCAATACAATATATTCTAAGAGGGGCATATAGAAACAGTAAACAAGTCTTAAAAGAACAACAGAATGCCATATTTATAGATGATGTGGGTCATCTTTCAAATATCGAAAAACCTGAATTATTTAACAAACTAATTGATAGTATTGTACAAGAACTTATACAAACTCAATGAGAATAATGTAAAGAATTGGAAAGAAAGTATATTAACTTTCCAAAAACCATTATATGAAAAGCAATAGTTATTAGCTATTACCTTTTATTCTATTGATTGTTAAATCCACAACTGGTTTTACCCACCAGCTGTCATCATTTTTCTTCAATGATTCTAAAGCAGGGATTGAACTTTTAGCATGTTCACCCATTTTACCTAGAGAAAAGATCGCTTTCTTTCTAACGGATATACTTTCATCGCTTTGAATTATTTTCACTAATGCAGGGATAGCCTTTTTAGCTTTAGGACCAATTTCACCTATTGCAATAACAGCCCACTCCCTAACGTTTCTATCACTGTCAGTTTCAATTGATTGTATCAGAGCAGGTAGTGCTAGCTCAGCATTCTCTTCGAATTTTGAAAGTGAAATAGCTATCTCTTGTCGTACAAGTGGATCTTCATCATTAAGTAATATCTCAATCATTTCTGGTATTACTTTAACCATTTCTTCTTTACCTTTGATTTTCCCCATCATAGAGGCATTTACTTTACGATCAGCATAATAATTTTCACTATTCATTTCGGAATTCACACTTCAATTCTATATCTATATAGATTTTTTACCTAGAAGTAACTATTGACAGTCTCCATTTATGAAATTGAGAACAGCAACACATCATAATAGATTATAATTATACAATGTTTGTTCTTGCTTTAAAACATATTGTTTGTTTATTTAACTATAAAATAATTTTTTAATTTATCAATTTAAAAAATAATTAAATATTATTTTTTTAAAACAAATAATTTATATAATAAGATTGTTTTTAGCAATAAGATTAATAGGCGACATTAAAGAATGTTAATCATGCTTCTAAATATTCTTAGAAATATTGGAGGGTATTAGATAGTGAAAATTGTTGAAAATAAGGTCTTGAATATATTATTCCAATTGGCAATTACATTAGGCCTTGCTGGTATTATTATGTACCTTATACAGGAAATAGTCTTGGTAGTTAGTAATGCAGCCTATGCTGTGTTAATTATAATTGCTGATATCATAGGAATATTTGCGTTAATAGCGATTATCGTTTGGATGTTTATTCCAAAAGAACAAGAACTAGTCTTGAATATCTCATTTATTTTAGGTGCAGCATATATACTAATCTTTTCTTTTGCTCATTTCTTTGTAGTGATGTACCGAAATAACAATGAAATATTTATTAGCACAGGTAATTTCTTAGATGATTTCATAATTTCGGGAACTAGCTTTATTGGCTTGTTTCTAGTTATTTTAGTAACCATAGGTGTAATAGTATTCTTTTCAATGCGTTTCAAGAAAAAAGAGGAAATGGCAATTTACGAGAAAATTGTGCTTTTACTATGGTTTGTATTAATAGCTATTTATGACTTCTCAGGTAATTATTATCTCAGACAAACATTAGACTCAACTACATTATTTGGAACTGTTAATTATGGCATAACATTTCTACCAACAATGTTGGAGTTCGTTTTACTACTATTTGCATCAATTCTAATTATAATCAAGCTATTTACAAAGTCTAACGATAAAGTCATGATGCCATTATTATTGCTATTATTGAACATGATATTCTTTGGTTATACCATTGGATCAGTTAATACCATTGGCTTTGACTTTACAGCTCCTGCACGGGTACCAGCTGTTGTAGGAAACCATTTCTTAATGATTGCTACACTAGCAATTGTTTTAACATCATTCTTTGTTTTGTTAAACAGATTTCCTCAAAAACAAGCCACAACTAAATGATTAAATGTTAAAGAAAGAGATTTTTGATCTCTTTCATTTTCCCTTTTCTTTTGAATTACATTTATAATTTCTTAATTCCCTTTTATTCTTAAGTGATTATCATTGATTAAAGGTATTAAATATAAAAGCAAAATTAGTAAAGGAATAAAGAAAATTGTCTCGAGTGCATACAATGATAATATACTATTGTTTTTTGATGAATTATTAGAATTTCAAAAACTAGTTGAAAAAATACCACGTGATGATAGTATAAAATATGAGAAATATCTAACATGGGAGTTCACAAGTGAAATTAATCGCATAAGAGTTGAAGCCAAAAGAATTGAAATGTCCTATAAGGAAACTCTTTTCAAAACTAATCAGAAAGCAGCTGAATTTGAAGAAAAAATAACTGATCATAAGATTTCAACAGAAATGCGAGATTTTTACCAAAAAGAGTATTTGAATATTTTAAAACCACTTTACATTATAAAACAAATTTTGGAGAATTTTGAACAATATCTCGAAGTAATAAAAATAACAACAGAAGAAATCAATGAATGGTTCTTCAATGGCAATATCGATTTTATGAAACAATTACTAAAACCATTTATCGTTTCCGAAAAAATAGATGGTAACCAAAAAGAGACTTGGGTTTACAAAAAATATGATAAAAAAATGTCTGATAGATTAATTGAAGAAATGTATAGGCAAGCAGGATTTAAGAAGTAAATCCTATTAATTATCATTTTTTAATTATATCCATTTTCTCCTTCGGAAGAAGTATATCATACCACCAGAGATTATTAACATAATGATTATAATAATTAAGTAGCTCCATTTATAATGTAACTCAGGCATATACTCAAAATTCAAACCAAACAAACCTACGATAAAGGTCAAAGGAATGAAAATAGTCGCTATAATTGTTAGGACTTTCATAACTTCATTCATCTTATTGCTTATACTTGACAAATATATATCAAGCATACCTGATAACATTTCGCGGTAAGTTTCAATGGTATCAACAATTTGTATAACATGGTCATAAACATCTCTGTAATAGATTAATGTTGAATCTTTAACAAAATCTGTTTCACCGCGGCTTAATCTGCTTAATGCATCACGTAGAGCCCATATTGATTTACGAATTAGCAATATATCTCTTTTTAATTTGTAAATTGTTTGCAATGTTTCTTTATCTGGTTCAGTAATTAGTTCATCTTCTAAAAGGTCTATTTTATCGCCAAAATTTTCAAGAAAAATAAAGAAATTATCTATTAATACATCTAATAACGTATATGCTAAATAATCATCACCCATTTTTCGCACTCTTCCCCTTGCAGTGCTTAATCTAACTCGTATAGTATCAAATTCATCAGGATCATATTCTTGAAAAGATATTAAGAAATTATCACCCAATACAATACTAATCTGTTCGATAATCAATTCATTATTTTCATCATAATCTATTGATTTTAAAACAAAATAAACATAATCAGCAAAATAATCAATTTTCAATCGTTGATCTGGTGATTGAATATCCTCAATGATAAGTGGATGAATGCTATATTTCTCACCTAATTCTTTAAGCATTAATGAATTTTGAACCCCAATAATATTTAACCATTTTATTTTGCTTGTTTCTTGAATTACAGGTAATTCATTGGTTTTTACACCTTCCTCATAATTATCTTGATCATAAATTAGAAATTTAACTAAAGAATCAGAAATTTCTGCTGATTTACATTTTTCAATCTCTTTTTGTTTTTCAATCATTGAGGATTTTGCTTTTTTCCATTCTTTCAAGGTCCACATTTCCTAAATAGCTAAATTGTTAGGTAATTATCATTCATTAATAGAATTAATATTTATCTAAAAAAATTATTGAAAAGAAATCTTTGAATCTTATTCCTGATTTCTTTTCTTTAGAGCTCGTTGCATTTTTATTGCTCTAACGATTGTTTTGAAGACTGAAAAACCATGAAACACTTTGCCGTTTGATTTACAACTAGGGGTAACAAAGGGAATAACCTTACTGCACCTTTTCTTAATATCACCACCAAGATAATCTAATGTGAAATCCAGCGATTCTTCAATCTCTTCAGGTGTTTTCCAATTTGGTACACAATTAACATTGCTCATTAAGTCGGTTCTTATAAGACCCGGATGAAAGATATTAATTTTGATATCACCTTCCAATGCAGCAAGTTCTAATGCCAAACATTTTGAGAAAGTAACTACACCACCTTTAGAAGCAGAATAAATAGTCATATGCTCAATTGGACGATCTACTCCTCCACCAGATAATGTTATAATTCGACCATATTTTTGCTGACTCATTTGAGGTAGGACTGCAGATACAGCATTTATAACACCAATAAGATTTGTTCCAATGGTTTTTTGAGCATGTATATTTGTGCTTTCAGTCGTCAAGCAATTTAAAGGGCCATAAATAGAATTTATACCAGCATTTGCTATTAATATTCTTACTGAACCAAAAGCATCGATTGTTTTCTTAACAATATTATCTATATCATCAGGATTTGTTACATCACAACTAAAACCAATTACTGAATCACCATATTGTTTCTTCAATTCAGTTACTGCTTTCTTTACTTTCTCTTCTGTTCGAGAACAAATTGTAACTTTACAACCCTCTTTTAGTAAAAATTCTGCTATTGTTCGTCCTATTCCTGTTGTTGAGCCAGTAACAATAGCTGTTTCATTTTCAAGTTTCATAGATATCTTACTCCATTAATAGTATATATTAAATGTGATTTAATTTCTGTGTTTGAATTAGCTGTATATTATTTTATAAGTAACCCATAAATAATCATTGACCTTTTTATATTGAAGTAATTCTAATCTAACTTGATTATTTACCTCTCTGAAGAGGTTTATGCAATTATCTTTTCCTAAAATTTCAGGGGTTATCACTAAACTTATCTCATCTACTAAATTGTTTTTAATTAAATAATGATTTAATTTACCACCACTATCAACAACAATTGTTTTAGCATTATACATAATTTCTAAAAGTTTGAATGCTTCTTTATAATCCACAAAATCTTTACCAGTAATTAAAAAATAATAATCACGTTTTTTCAAGTAATCTATATATACTTTAGGGGTTTTATCAGAGATCAATATTATAAGATTGCCAACTAAATTAGATTGCCGAAAATTATGAAGCAAATTTTCCAAACGACCTTTACTATCAACAATAGCCCAATACGGACCTTTTTTTACAGGCTTTATAAAATCATCTGGAGTTTCTGGTCTAGGATCATTTATTGCTTCTAAAGCTGTTGATGAACCAAAAAGATATATATCAGGTTTAAATTTTTCAACAATTGAATAATGAGTTTTTAAATCGACATTTAGATATTTCATTGACATATCTAAACTGACAGAATTATGCATAATCACTTTCATAAAAATATTACACTCACAGTTATTTATCAAAGTTATTTTTATAAAATCTTACTTTTACTAGTTGAGGATTTCAAACTGTTATAAATTAATAGCTATTCTTCACGGACAATTCGTAATCTATCACTTAATTTAGGTCTTATTTCAGATGGTTCCCGATCAAAACAACTTGTTTGGCCAGCTATTTTATTAATAGCCCAACATGCCCATTCCCTCACTCGAGTGTTATCATCTTTCATAGCATCATTCAGTGATGGAATAGCAGGGACTGCGCGTTTTTCAAATTCACCCAAAATAATAGCAGCATGACTTCTGAATTCTTTACTATCATCCCGACGTAAAATTTGTATCAGGATAGGTATTAATTGACTATCTCTTTCGCCCATTTCGCCCAAAGAAAGTGCAGCCCACTTTCGCACTTCCCAATTTTTATCCTTTAACGCTTTGATCAATGATTGTCTAATATTTTTATCCTCTTTACTAATGGTACCTAACATATATGCAGCAACGGCGCGTGATTTTGTATCACCAGATTTTAAATCCTTAAGATACTGTTTAACTTCCTCACGACTCATCTGGGCTTGTGGAACATCGTTATCCAACAAACTCACCCTCAATAATTATATATCTATTATTACCCAAGAATCTTTCTCTTTCCTAATTAAAAAAGTTTAGTAGATTTTCAAGGTTTCTTAAGCAAAGTAAAAGGGAAGAATTGAGATTTTCTTAACAAAATATTGATGAATGTAGTTAATGGATTTTTTTCTGTTAATTTATATATTGAATAGAAAATAATAACAACCTTTTTAAGTCTTTAATAGATTATATTGTATAGTAATAATAAATCAAATTCACTCTAAGCATTGAAAATGTGTGGAGATGAGAAGGAAATAATCTGGAGAATCAAAATTGCAGAAGAGAAAAATAGTTAAACAAATAAAGGCTGAATACTGGGATACTATTTGCCCCGTCTGTGGAAACCGTGGTCCCCCCATTATTACTTACACAAAATCAGAAGCAAAAATTCTTATCGAAATGAGTTGTTCAAAGTGCAATTTAACTGTAACTTATTGCGAGACAAAAACGATTCACAAAAAGATCGAGCTTAATAATAGCAACAAAAATAATCTTCTGAGATTCATACCGAACATTTTCAATTCTCTGTGAAAATCCGAGCACAGGAAAAGGATACGCAAGCGGATATTTTTATCGGAAGCTATATAAACAAGCGAATGGATAAATTCCAATACGATATATAAATAAATAGAAAAAAATATCAACACTGAAGGTATATTATATGAAAACGAAAAATAAAACTCTTATATCGATGGGATTTATCCTACTTGTTGTTTTTTTTAGCTTTTCTGTTAACAAATCAATACAAGTAAATTCCCTGGGGGAAACTATTACTTTACATATAACTGATGCTTACTATGGTAATTTTGATAATGATAGCTTTGAAGATGATATTAAAGTAATAGCTAATCTAGATGCAAATTTTCAAGGTTATGCCTTATTATTCCTATACCTTGATGTTACATTACCCACAGGTACAATCTATAAGTTTTCTTTCCAAGAAACTGTGCAATTTACTGGTCCCGATAAAACAATAGTAATTACGGCATTTAATACTGCTACAGTATCAGGTTGGTACACCTGTGAATTAACCGGATTGGCAGTATATCAAGATATGCTGCTTTATAGTTTTAGCACATATTCTTTTGATCCCCCGACAGGAATAGGAAATGGAGACCCCGAAGCAATAATATGTATAACATAAAAATGGTAAAAGGTTTGTGAACTAACAAATGATTGATGCTAAGGACATGGAAATATTACTATATCTTCAAAATGACCCCTTAGCTAAATTAAGTCAGATTGCTGAATTCATTGGCATGAGTGTATCAAATATCTCAGCTAGGATAGAGCGACTGGAAAAAGAATACAAACTTTTTCATGGTGTAAACATTGATCTAAAAAATAGTCTTTTAGGATTAGAGATCTTTGATTTTTTCTATGAGGTAAAAAATACTAAGGCTTTAAAAACATTAGAAGAAAAATTCTGCTATTATCACCCATACATAATTTATCGTGCAAGGTGCAATGGATTCAAAAATGGTCTTTATTTACAATTTAGAGCTCCAAATAATGGCCTTAACTACATTGAAGAATTATCTGGAATTTTAGTAAACAAAGGAATTATTGATAATTTTCAACTTATCAAAAGAAAGCCTAACATTGAACCAATTAGAATTAGTTCTTCATTATCTTCTTGGAACCAGGAAAAAGGTTATTGGGTATTTGATTGGGATAATTGGCAAAAGCAATTTCAAAATGCTTCTGACAATATCCCAATCATAACTAATCAAGAGAAATCTATTCTCAATGAACTAACCGAGTTAGATATAAAATTATTAGCTGAATTAACTATAAATGCTCGACGAAAAAATGTTGATATAATGAAAAAAATAGGTTTAAAACCTGAAGAAGGCAATGCTCAAAGAGTAAGTAGACGGATCCGATTTTTAAAAGAAAATATAATCAAATATTATCGAATAAATTTGCAATGGACGCTTTTTCATCTCTATCAATCAATCATTATTCGGGGATATTGCAATGATAAATTAGCCTATAAAATATATAATTATATCAACAACAATATCTCAAACAAGGAACTTCGTTTTCCATTTCGTAGCAATTATTTCTTAACCGATGATGGATTTTTCTGGTATATACGAGCTCCACCAGCTCATTTAAGTGAATTTAATAATTTTATTTGGAATGTATGCCCAAATTACGAACTCTATAATATCGATTACAAATACACAGAATTTTATGGCTTGTGGGATAAAACTTTTGATACTGAGAAAGTAAATTGGAAAATTAGCTATGACTTTATGATTGATAATATAGTGAAGCACTTATAATAAAATTATGAAATTTATGTTTTTTATTTTATTAGTTTTTGATTCAAGGCTTTTATTTTAGCTGCAACCATTTTCTTATACTTGCGGTCATAAGTAACTAAGCCATTATATTCGATTTCAACATCTGTTGTTTGAGTATAAATAACACCGCTTAAACCCTCATTTTTTGAGGGTAATAATATTGTATTAACCAAATTTTCATAGCAGCTCTCTAATTCATCTTCAGAATGGATTTTCTTATAACCATATTTTTTCTTAGGATTCCAGCTATGGTCAGGTATCATTAAAGTATAACCACCTGTTTCAGAGAGTATTACAGCTCGATAATCAAATTTCTCAGGCATTTTGAAACTGTCTTTATAATTGTGTACACTAATAAAATCACCACCACCTTGATCAAACCAACCACTAGCATGATCAACTAATCGAGTAGTATCACAATCCTTTAACCAATTGTTAATTCTAAGGGAATCAAACTGACCCCAAGCTTCGTTAAATGGAACCCAGATACAAATTGAAGGAACATTATAGAGAGAATTTATTAGTTCCATCAATTCTCGTTCAAAATTATCTCTCCGGTTTTTATTTCCTTGACCAGACTTCCAATAACATCTAGTGTCCTTAAAAGTCATACCCATACTATAAAACAGAAATTGAGGTATGATCCCTATTTTACCTCCACCATTTATCATATCTTGCCAAACTAGTACACCCAGTTTATCACAATAATGGTACCATCTTGCTGGTTCGACTTTCAAATGTTTACGAATGGTATTGAACCCATAATCTTTAGTAAGCTCAATATCCCAACGAAGAGCTTCATCTGTTGGTGCAGTGTATAACCCATCTGGCCAGTAACCTTGATCAAGCAATCCCAGCATAAAATATGGTTTATTATTTAGATGAAAACGCGTTACTCCTTTTGAATCGGGTTCTATACTAAATTTGCGCATAGCAAAATAAGAGCCAATCACATCTAACGTTTGATTACTACTCATTAAGCTAATTTCTAAATCATATAATTTAGGGTTTTCAGGTGACCATTCTATTAATGGGGGTAAATCTATTTTAATTTCAGAATCGATATTGCCAGAAATCTCAATGATTGTTTTCTTATTATCCAAAATTTTCGCTAAAATATGAAAATCATCTGGATTTTTTTCAGTAGTTGAGAGATTAATTATAGTTGAAAGGTAAAGAATGTTTGAATCAAAATCAGGAGTTATCTTAATACTGCCTATGTAATTCTTAGGAACACTTTCTAACCAAACTGTTTGCCAAATACCCGAAATAGTTGTATAAAAAACGATGTTAGGTTTCAACCACTGTTTCCCTGAAGGTTGTTTTCCTTTTTCTGAAGGATCAAATACAATAATTGTTAATTTATTTTCAGATGTGAGATTTAACTGGTCAGTAATTTCAAATGAAAATGGTGTGTAACCTCCTTTATGTTGACCTACCTCTAAATCATTTAGCCAAACTTCACATTCCCAATCAACAGCTCCAAAATGAAGTATTATTCTGCCATTATACCAATCTTTAGGTATAGTAAATGTTCTTTGATACCACAATCTTTGTTTTGGATATAGCTGTCTTTTGACACCTGATAATGGTGATTCCAACGGAAAAGGAACCAATATTTTTCCTTCAAAATTATCTACATTTTTAACGTTTCTAGAAGTAATCTTATAATTCCACAAACCATTTAGATTCATCCACTTCTCTCGAGTCAATTGAGGTCGCGGATATTCCGGAAAAGGTTTCTCATGTGTCACTTTATCAAACCAAGGAGTTTGTAATGTTGCGTCTTTTTTTGACCAATTGATTTCTTCAGACATAATTTGCTTAAAGAGAAAAGAAAATATAATGTTTTTGGGAAAGAATTATTTCATTATTAAATTGGATTCTAAAAAAATTTAATTATCAAATGGTAATAACAACTTTATGTCAAATGAAAATCCCGAATTAACATTGGTTGCTTCTGAAGAGAAACCTAAAGTGACTAAACTTGGGGCTCGTATTGTTTCTATTGTTTTTATGTTAGGAACAGTAGGACAGATTGCTTGGGCGATTGAGAATACTTGGTTTAATACTTTCATTTATGATGAAATAACCCCTAACTCTGCGCCTATAGCTTGGATGGTTGCTGTAAGTGCTGCAACAGCAACAATAACCACTTTACTTATGGGAACATTAAGTGATAGAACCAATATTAAATTAGGTCGACGTAAACCCTACATTTTATTTGGATACATCTTATGGGGAATAATAACAGCAATATTTCCTACAGTTGCATTAATACAAAATCTTGGTATTGCAGTTGTCATGGTAGTTATTGTGGATGCTGTTATGACATTCTTTGGATCTACAGCTAATGATTCAGCATTTAATGCTTGGTTAACTGATGTTTCTGATTCAAGTAATAGAAACCGCATCCAAGGTTATAATTCAATTACCATTTTAATAGCTAATCTAATTGCTTTAGGATTAGCAGGAATTGTTATCGATCAGTTTGGTTATTTTGTCTTTTTCTACATCATGGGAGGATTAGTAACTCTTTTTGGATTGATAGCTGGATTAATGATCAAAGAGCCAACAAAAACTATTCAAGAAATACAAGTGGAAAAAGAAAAGCAGAAACCATACTTCAAAGAAATAATTGACACCATTAAACCTGAAAATATTAAAGATAATAAAATACTCTATCTGCTTTTTCTTAGTATGGCAATTTCAGGCATTGGTTCGCAAATCACTATGCCTTATTTATTCATCTATATTGAGCATGCTTTAGGATACACAAAAACAGATCTATCTATAATTGGAGGGGCAGTCATTCTATTAGCAGCCATAGTAAGTTTACTTGTGGGATTATTCAGTCATAGAATTAATAGATTAATCATTCTTTATATAGGAATAGTTTTCAACGCTATTTTTCTCTTCACTTTTGCTTTTGTTCAACATATAGTATTAGTAATATTGACTTATTTCCTAGCTCTTAGTGGACAAATGGC
>JAEORJ010000032.1 GCA_016840945.1 Candidatus Gerdarchaeota archaeon | reverse complement strand
ACTAACACCTTTTTCATAGTAATATCCTGGGTTCCACTGATAAGAATAATTCCCTAAAAATTCAGTAAATTCTTCATATGATGAAAATGACATTAATTGATTAGTATGAACCCAAGACTCCTCAGAAAAAATCTCTGCATGTGGATTTCCAATGACTGCAGGTTGAGTATCAATAACATAAACAAAGCTAACAATCACAATCACTCCAGCAAACATAATTCCGCTTAGTTTCAAATTTTTTTGTTTCATGTTTTCACAATTATCCTTCTTTTGTCTAGAGTTATATACAACATGATTTATATACGGTCGGAAAATGTTCGGGAAAAACCAAACGATTTCTCCTTATAAAATTCAAATCTGGAAAATAAGAAAGACTAATAATATCTAATATTATTGAACCTCAGATTTTTCAGTAAATTTAATTCCCATTTCATTTAATTCATCAAGAATTGGATTGTATATTTCTGGTATTACAGGGATATAGACACCTTTGTTATCTATCTGTTGGCGAAGAATCATTTTTACAGCAATCGCTGCAGGTAAAGCAACTGTTTTAGAAATTGCAGAATCCCCATATGGAATACCATAACTAACAAGAGTGGATGTCAAATACTCATTTTTTGAAGGAAATTTCGCAACAAACTCATGATGCATAATTACCATATCTCTTTCGCTTTTATCAAGAGACATTTTATTAAGAGTTAAAATGTTTAGATAATCAAGTGGATTGTCTTTATTATCAGGAAGTTTTTCATCACTAAATAGACCAAGCCATTCTAATCTTTTCAATACTGACGAATAAGGTTTTAAATCAAGAAATTTTGAAGTTTCTTTAACTATATCATCATTTTCATTCACTCCAATTAAAAACCTTGTAAGCTCTCCAAAGGTATTACCTTTGAAATCATCAATAGATTCATCATTTAACCAACCAAGTGCAACAATTTTTCTTATTGTTTCACACCAACCTGTCATCCTAAAAGTTCCACGATATACGGTTTTTGCATCCTTTAAACCATATATTTCCTTGTACGGAATTGAATCCCTATTCGGGTAATTTTCAAAAGTTCCAACTCCTGGAACATCCTGTAATTTATAATTTTCAAATAATTGTTCACCAGGAATAAACACTTCCTTTCCATCCTCTAACCATCTAGCTGAATTACGAGAAGCAAGAAGTACCCCGCGAGGTGACCATGAAAACTTATAACCAAATGGATTGTTGTTTGCCTCAAATGAGGGGAGAGCACCTGTGGTAGACTTAAAGCTAATAATCTTACCACCCCTTTCCTCAACATTATGAATAATTCTCATAGCAGACATATGATCAATACCTGGATCAAGACCACATTCATTTAGAATAATGATACCTGCATTCCTGGCTTCAGCATCAAGGGCTTTCATTTCATCGCTTACATAAGAAGTCGTAATGAGATGTTTTTTATGTTTAATACAAAGTTTTGCTACTTTTACATGATATGAATATGGAAGAAGACTAACTGTTAGATCTGATTCTTCTATTAATTTTTCCAGCAATTTATTATCCTTAACATTTAGTGAAACAGCTTTTCCAAAATTATGACCATCAATAATCTTTTCTGCTTTACTCAACGTTCGACTTGCCATTGTAACTGAAAATTTTGGATGGTCCAGTAAATATCTTACCAAAGGCTTAGATACCATTCCTGCCCCAAGAACCAATACATTTTGTGTCATTGTAACCTACCCTTAAATTAAAATTATTAAGCTGCGAAAAGAACTAGTCTATAAAAATTTGTTGATGTATTGATAGTTAGGAGCTAACTTCCCTTTATGTAAAACCACAGCATTTTTTATCTCAGGAGGTAGCTCCAAAAGTTCAAAACTAACAGATAAATCAGCTTTTATGATAGAAGGAATAAAAGAAAAAAGAGAATCACTAAATGCTTGTGATGATTCCTTTGGTAGTTCACATGGAAGGTTATCTACAGCCATTACAACGATTCCGTTTCCACGAAATCCTTCTATTACATCATCTCTAATTGGGTTGTATACATAGACAGGATTATCAGGTGTTGTAGATTTTTCAGTAAATTCAATTGCCCCATTTATATCAACACTAATATCACCAATT
>JAEORJ010000309.1 GCA_016840945.1 Candidatus Gerdarchaeota archaeon | reverse complement strand
AGAACATCGAAAGCATTACCAGTAACAGCAATATTCTTTACTAATTTACCAATTTCACCGTTCTTGATTTCATATGCTTCCATGATGCTGAACATAAATTCAGCGGTACTATCTGCTTGCCCTCCTCCTGGTGATACTAGATAATAACCATGTTTTATTCCTTCGAATAATTCTTCCTTGTTATAATCACCTGGTTCAAGGTAAGTGTTTCTCATTCTAATTATTGGTTCATTGTCATATTCGAATGCTCTTTCACTTCCTGTTGGCTTTACTCCGAAATGATGAGCACTAAATCTGCTATGTAAATAGGATTTCAATACTCCTTTTTCAATTATGACAGTTTTTACTGATTTGACACCAGCATCGTCTACTGGCAACCAACCAGAAGCATACTCTTGCTCTCCTGTATCCACCATTGTCACTAAATTACTTGCTACTTTTTTACCTATTTTTCCTTTGACAATGCTGCCTGCCATTACAAAATCGCTTTCTACTGTATGGCCTATTGCTTCATGTGAGATTATTCCTACAACTTTAGGATCCATAACTACAGTATTTTTCCCACCTTTAGCTAAAGGAGCATCTAATAATTTTATCGCTAAACCAACTGCTTCCTCAGCCATTTTATCGGTTGGTGAAAAGTCATATAGCTCCCAGCCACCACAATGACCATTAGCAGACATATAATTTTGCACTTTCCCTGCTTCATGAGCTACTGCTTGCACATAAATGTCAGCCTTTGCATCTTTTATCTCTACATCTGAACCGTCTGAATTCATGATGTATTTATGATTTTGATATTCTCGATGCATTACAAATGAACCTTTTATTCTTTCATCTAATTTTCGTACGAGTTCATCAGTTGACATCACAAGTTTGACTCTATCTTCTATACTGTAATTTACCAATGGCTTTTTCCCTAGGTTGTAAAAAGTTCCAGTAACTGGCTTTATTGGTGCCAATTCAATTTTCTCTTTCATGCTTGGTGCGAGGTTCTTCGCAGCAGCAACAGCATTTTGTAGTGTTTTCTTCACTGTTTTTTTATCAAGTTTGCTTGTGCTAGCAAATCCCCAAGCGCCATCGACCAGAACTCTAATTCCTATCCCAGCATATTCATCTATAATAGACCGCTGCAACCGTCCTTTATCAGCTCGCACTTCAATTGTTTTTCTTTGATGGTATCGAGCTTCTACATGGACATTATTTGGTCTATTATCAATTGCTTCTTGAATAAGTTCTTTCATCTTAAAGACGTCCAAAATTCTAATTCTTTAATATCTTCCCACTTTTTTAAAATTAACTCAAAATTAGCTATTATTAATCAATAATTTTTTCTATGAGCACATTTTAAAAATTCTTAATCAAATTAATTATTTTTACCCACAGCTTACATAAATGATTACCAATATTGTATAATTAATAATACAGAAAAGGTGATACTATGCCCCATGTAGTATTAACTGGTGATATTAATTGTGAAAAAGTGTTTGAGCATTTGGATGAGATTTTCATAAAAATTCCAACTGGTATTCTAAAAACAACTAATCATTATCTTGATAAGAAAAAACAAGCTGTCCTTGTTGAATCCTTAGCTATTGATAAAGGAGTAAAAATCGATTTCTTAATACTGATCAATAACCGAGAAGATGGTGTTGTTATTCGCCTTTCACCTTATACTGATCAAATTGAAAAAACTGATGGAGTAAAGCAATTGCTAGCTGAAGTAGCAAAACAACTACTTCAAAAAACGCCTGAAATAAAAGTTGGGAAGAGCAACTTACAAGATTTCCTTTGAATAAACTGAAGACCTTATTTTCTCTTCTTTTTTTCAGCTTGATGTAAAACGGACATATCTAAAGGTTTATTCTGCTCATATTCTGCAAAGTTTATACCACAAGATTGGCAGATAATTTCTCCTGCTTTATTTATCACTTTACATTTCGGGCATTCAAAATCCTTTTCTGTTAATGCTTTTTCTCGTAAACCAACATTTTGCTTTTCTTTTGCTGCACAAGAAGGGCAAACCTTTTCACTTTTAGGAATTAATTTCCCACATTTCGGACATTTGCGTCCTTCTTTTGATGTGACTCCAGAATCAATTACCCAATAAGACAATTCCATCACCTATTAATTGATAAGAGGAGGTGTTCTTATAAAAAGTATTACAAATCGAAAATTACTATTAAAAATATAAAGTGGTGCCGAGGATGGGATTTGAACCCATGAGTGCGGTAGCACAATGGATTAGCAATCCATCTCCCTACCAAGCTAGGAAACCTCGGCTTACTATTTTTGTGAATTACTTTTGGTTTGTTATTATTGCTTTAAAAAAATTTGCGTTTACGCTGTGATTAGATTATTTATTATTTTTTCCCTTGTTGTTTTCACTTTTTCTAGGTATTTTTTTATTTCCGATTGTTGTTTTTATCTTATGCCAATCAATGATGATTATCCTATCCCATCGGAATATCAATCTATCCTTCAACCTATTCGTGACGAACAGATAAAACTCGCTTCTAAACTCATTTTGGAGAGTAAGATCAGGCTTAGTGACATCAAAACTGTTGCTGGTTTTGATACTGCATTTGATGAAACAAATAATCTAGCTTGTGCTGGCGTTGTCACTGTTGATATTAGTACTCTCGAGACTATTGAGGAGCATTTTACTTACTTTACTCCAGCTATACCCTACATTTCTACTTTTTTAGCTTATCGAGAAGCTCCTGGATATCGTATTGTCTATAAAGAATTAGAAGAAAAACCAGATATTTTATTCTTTGATGGCAATGGTATTATTCACCCCTTTTCTTTCGGAATCGCAAGCCAAATGGGTTTAGAATTTAACAAACCATCAACTGGTATCGCAAAGAAATTACTTTTCGGAGATTTCGCTCCCCCTATTGATATGGGTGGTTTTTCACATATAACTTACAAAGACAAGGTAATTGGAGCAGCTTATCAATCAGCACCTCCTCCTACTAAACCGATTTTTGTATCGCAAGGTCATTTAATTGATCTTATCACTTGTATTAATGTTATTCGTGAATTTACTTATAATCAGAAATATCAGAAAAAATTACCTTTGCCTTTGTTTCTTGCTGATCAATTAGCGAAAGAAAAAATCGGAAAATCCTGATTTTAATAAAAAGAAATAAAGAAAATATGAACTCTTTAGGAGTTCATAATTATTATTTTGATTCTAATCTTGTTTGAGCTATCTTTTGGAAACCCATAGCATTAGCTAGAACAGGATCTTTAGGAACAATTACTTCATCTGGTGAGTGAACAATATTACGTTGTGTCAAGAGATTTTTCATACTTTCACCAAATACTTCAGCTCCTCCACCTGTGAGGATAACTTTTTCTATCCAAGCGTCGGGTGGCAAAGTTCCTAATAGTGTAGAAAGTTCATCAACAATGATATCAGATATTTGTCCTACATAATAGTTAATTGTATCAGCAATATCATATTGCTCACCAGCAATCATAACGTTTTTTCTACCAACTTCTATTGCTTTAATCAATTCAAAAGGTCTTAATATTTTACCTGTTTGCTGATTTAGGTTGCTAGCAATTCTCTCAGCCAAAGTTGAGATTGATTCGTGGACACTACCACTAGCAGTTCTCATCAATCGACCTTCATAAACAGTAATCATATTTGTTGCTCCAGCACCAATATCAACTACTACTGCATCTACTGCTCTGTTTTCACCGGATGATTTTAAAATTTCATAATAAGAGCCATAACAAACCGGCATTACAAGACATTGATCGATTTTTAGGTTGATTTGTTTCTCTTCACCTGTAGCATCGTTTGCAACATTAATAGTCATAGCTCCTTTCAATCCAGAGCTGAGAGTCGTCATTTCTTCTTGTGGGCTTGCAACTGGTACACCTGTAGCTATTGTTAGATTAGCGTAATCTTTTTCAACAAAATTTGATAAGGCTGCTTTAATGGCTATCATAGCATCTTTCAGACTTTTCATTTTACCTTTTTCTGCAAGTGGTCTTTTAATTTCGCTTTGTAATCTTGCTAATTCACCGATAAAGTATTTCTTTCCATCATCAGCTTGTATGACTAGGTTATTTATCCATGTTTTATCAGTACCTAATCCTTTCCAACCGGGGTTTGGATCTCCGACTATACTAGGAATTTTAACTATTTTTTTCCCATCTGAACCAACTAATTTTGTCAAGCTCGTTCCAAGATCAATTCCTATTGCTAGAGTTTCAGAATCTTTAGTCACGCATTTCACCCTAGAGTATATTCTCTTCCAAATATTATGAATTTAGCTTATTAAATACTTTAATAATAGTGCACATTGATGAAAAAAGGTTTCAATAATCATCTTAATTGGATGGCTCTTCTGGTTTTTCTTCGGAAATCGAATGAATAATCCCTTTCTGAGCATTTTTTGCTATTCGTAAAGAAACGCGCCTTTGTATGAATTGAACTAATAGCCCTACTAACATAAAGAGAACAGCAAGTGGAGCTAATACTAAAATGATCATCTCTGGTTGCCCAGCTTCAACACTATTTACTATTGAGTCTGGGAAATTCAAGAAAGTTAAAATTGGCACAGGATTTAATGCTAACCAAGATAACACTAACAATACTGCCATTCGCATTAAAGTCCCAGCAGTGATTATTAGTATTAAACGTCCTACTGATGGTGTATAAGCTGAAGCTGAAAGTGAAACTGAAAGCAATGGGTCGTCTTCTTCTAATTTTAAATAGAAGTTTTTCAAGCGTAAATTCATTTTATCCCAATCTTCTTCGTCACTTATTCTAAAGAGCTTTTTGCCAACCATACCTTTGATTTGAGAGAAAGCTGTGGACACCTTTAGTCTTGCTGTAGAAGTATTTTTCCCAGCAATCACTATAGTTTCCTCTTCTCCTTCAGTAACCACTGGTTTCTTTTGTTCCAATGGCATTTCAAAATTCTTTAATCGTCTTACATTAGTTGATATTCTTCTATGCCTATGGATGTTAGGTCCTATTACATTATAGACATAACTTGCTTGGAAGCTAAGTTCAAGTGAGAAATATATCATAAATGCTGTTATAACAATCCTCGAAAAAATCATTTGAATAATATTTCCACCACTGAAATCAATATCAATCAATAATTTTCCACTTAAAGAAGCTAACCCTAATACAATATTCAAGGCAAAAAATGACACCGCTGATAATGCGGGGTTACATTCCCTTATGAAACCTATACTTGAGAAAAGCGCTATCATTAAAGTTATCATTATTAAAAAGCCATAAATTGCATCGAATAGAGTTTGCTGAGTAGGTAGTTGTAATGGATTTGTTAGTAAATCTTCAATTGGTATCCCTAAAACAGTTTGGCTGCCACCAAAGATAGCATTATGAATAGCAGCCATCATTGCTATTGCCCCTTCATCTCCATAACCTAGCAAATATGCAAAACCATAACCAAAAAGTAAGAATACAAGTTCTATCAAGAAAACGAAGAATTTTAAGCCATACCAAAATGATTGGAAACTCCAAATCGATCTATCAATTGAACTTATGACAAGAGCAAAAGCACTTAAGAATACTAGAATAGCAAATATTCGGGTTAAATTGAGCAATCGTTTCATTTTTCCTACACGAGTTTCTTCTACACGACTACCAACATCATTAGACAAGTCCAATGCCCCTCCTTTTTGCTTCTATATATTCATTTATTACTGAAACTAAGAAATCATCAGGACCTACAGATATCACTCCAGCGCGATAACGTTGAATATCACGACTAAGGCGTTGTCTTATTTCATAATATTCTTCCGCTATTGCTTCTCCTAACGCTTTTTCAGTTGGTCCTAATCTTGTATTTTGTATTTCAAAAAATGGTCCAAAAGGTGATACTACTATAACATCAAATCCTGCTGCAGAAGCTCTTCGTATTCCATTCAAGATATCTTTTCTTTCGCCTTCTAAATCTGAAATTATGATTAATAATCCCCTGCTTCTTGTTCTTATGAGCAAATCCTGAACTGCGTTTGTTAGATTGCTTTTACCTTTAGGCATAACATAAGCTAAATCTTCGAGAATTTTATTCATATGGGAGATGCCTTGACCAGTATTAATGAAAGTATTTACTGTGCTATTATAAGTTGCTAAACCTAGCAAATCTTTACGTTCTTGAGCCATATGAGCTAATAGAACAACAGATCGAATGCTGAATTCAAGTTTGGTGTTTCTGACCAATCCTTGCTCCATACTTTGTCCAGTATCCAATAAAATCATTACCCGAATGTTCTTTTCTGTTTCAAATTCTCTTATTTGTAATTTTCGCGTTCTACTAAATGCTTTCCAGTCTATATATCTAAAGGCATCTTCAGGATAATAATCACGAATACCCCAAAATTCCATGCCAGTACCTTTTAGTTTAGTTTTATGAATACCAAACATTCTTCCTAATTGCCTTTTTGCACCTAAAGTTTTAAGCTTCTGTATGTCTTCATAAGAGGGATAAATCAATACTTCATCAAAATCAACTTTGATTCTTTCTTCCTGATAGAAACCCAATCGATCATGGATTATAACTTTGGTTGGACCGATTTTATACAAACCTCTCACTGGAGTTCGTAAAATATAAGAAAATTCAGCTTTTGCACCAGCATTTATTCTTGTAAAGATGTAATTTTCACCTAGCACCAAATCCATTGTTTCGGGGTAGGCATCATATATTTCAAGATGATCTATAGCATTTGGTCCTTTGTTATGAATATTAACTCTCACATGAATATAATCGCCTGCAAAACATTTTTTCTTATCCAATACTCTTTGAACAATTATTCCTTCTGTATTAGCTTGTATCCTAAAAATAGGATAGCCAAAAGTTGTTCCTATAACCATAAGCACTCCAACTAAGAGAAAATAAGTCACAATAATGTCAGAGATGCCATATGCTAGCGGTTGTTGAATTAATAAGGTAATTATATCAAATACAGGTCCCACTCCCTCAAAGGCTAAACCTACAGAGATCATAAAGAAACCTCCGAAAAGGATAAATGAACCACGTTTTGATATCATTTTACTAAACCCAACCGAAGCTATTATTTTTCATCTCAATCTGTTATTTCTATCGCGTTTCTCTAATTGGCGTTTCTCTGATTATGTCTTTTACAACTGATTGTGGAGTAATCCCTTCAAGATCAGCTTCAGGTTTCAAAATTAACCTGTGATAGACTGCATCTACAGCGATTCTTTTGACATCATCTGGCACGACATAATCACGACCACAAATAGCTGCATAAGCTTTAGAAGTATTTAACATAGCAATACTCGCTCTTGGACTACCACCTAGAATTAATCTTGGGTCTGTTCGCGTTCTCACTGTAATGTCTCTAATATATTCAATTAATGCCTGATCGACGAAAATTTTTTCTCGGACAATTTTTTGAAGTCGAATAATGGTTTCAGGAGTAGTAATCTCATTAATTTTATTCATTACAGGTTGATGTTTTAATTGAATGATTTTTTCTTCTTCAACCGGATTGGGTAATCCTACAACAGATTTCAACAAAAACCTATCTAATTGAGCTTCTGGTAAAGGATATGTTCCTTCTTGTTCAATTGGATTTTGAGTAGCGATCACAATAAAAGGTGAAGTTAACTCATAGGTATTTCCTTCAATTGATACTTGTCTTTCAGCCATTGCTTCTAATAATGCACTTTGGGTTTTTGGTGGTGCTCTGTTTATTTCATCTGCTAGCAAAATGTTTGTGAAAATTGGTCCTCTTCGTAATTTAAAAGTACCTGATCTTTGGTCAAAAACATTTGTGCCCAAAACATCTGATGGTAGGAGGTCTGGTGTAAATTGCACTCTTTTATAACGGCAACCTAAGGTAGCTGCGAAAAGTTTTGCTAAAGTTGTTTTTGCTATACCTGGTACACCTTCTAATAGAATATGCCCATCACAAAGCAAACTGAGTAGCAAATTCTGTACAATGTTTTTCATACCAATGATGTGTTTTGACAATTCTTCTTGAATGCTCTTTGATATACGTTCCACATCTGAAATATCTACAAGATCTTCTGAACTTGCAATTTTTTTATCAGGAGGTGGAGGAGGTGGAATAAATTCAGCCATTTT
>JAEORJ010000308.1 GCA_016840945.1 Candidatus Gerdarchaeota archaeon | reverse complement strand
GGGAGCAATTAAAAACTCATAACAACCTTCCGTGCTGATTGGTAAAAATTAATAGTTTTGAACTTGGACCGGTGTTATTATTACTTGATTAATAATGAAAAATTATGGCTTACCTTTACTTAATTGTTCCGCCAATTCTACTTCCTTTGGTTTCATCATATATTCTTCGACGCACTTTGGGTTGTTATGGCATATAAGTTCTTTTTCTGCTTCCCACTGTTCCAATATTGCTTTAAGTAGTAATGGTAACTTTGATGTGTCCTTTTTAATTTGTTTTGCGAGTTCAAATTCAGGTAGTATCAATGGTGCAGGACTGCAATCCAAGTTCACAAATCGGCTGTAAATCTTTTCTCTGTGCCTGACTTCTCGTAGTAGTTGTCGTATCTTAATGGAAATGAACAATGTCAACGCCACCGTTTTCTTTAAACCATTGTTCAGCGCCATCGGGTGGTTCAAATGGGTATTTCTGAACTTGCATCGGTATTTCTTTTCGTGCTAAAATTTCTCCTGTTGCTTCATCTTTGATTGCGAGTAAAATGTAGTCTTGGTAGTAAAAAATATAACCAATTCTTTTCTTTGTCATAATCCTAAATAATTTGCCAGAAGATTAAGTTATTTGTTGAACCCTTTGATACACATCTAAATTTGTCTCAATTGGACTTTTATAAAAGCGAGATTTCTATAATTTTTAACAATTTGTTCTTTTCATCCATGATTTTTAAATTCTGTTACATATATTACTAGGAAGATTTAAAATAAGATAACAGATTCAATGCTGTAAGAGAAAAATAATATTTTTATAGAGGGAGGTATAAGAAGACATGATAAAAAATGTTTTTAGGAAAGGAATAGCTTTAGGAATAATATTATTAGTTTTTGGAGTAAGTAATATTTCGTTAGTTAGCTCAGAGGGTACATGGTGGAACGAGAATTGGTCATATAGTCGTGTTCTACCGATTTCTAATCCTAGCAACTCATACCAAATGAAAATTGTCATTGGAAAAACTATAGGTGGACATGTCAATTGTAATGGACATTGTAAAGATGATTTTAGCGATATAAGATTTGTCGATGTTGATAATACCACTGTTTTATCATATTGGACTGAAAACATTAATTTGGGTAACCAAGCTACATTCTGGGTAAAGTTACCTTCTGATGTCGAAACAGATGGAGCGATAATTCTATATTATGGAAATCCTAGTGCTAATTCATTAAGCGATGGTAGTGCAACGTTTTTGACTTTTATTGATAACACAGATGGATGGACAGGGAACACTGAAATGTTAAGCATGGAAGATGGAAGAATAAAAATATATTCAGGACCAGGTCCACAAGTTTATCATACAATATCAACCGGTGGATACTCTGATATTAGCGTCGATGCAAAAATTGAGGAAGTTTTAGACCCTTATATCAATTATATTGGTTTCACAGTTTCAGATGGGACTGGTAACTATAATGATTATTCATCTTTAGCCTGTGGATCCGATTGGAATTTTTATGAGTATATTGTAAATGATGGATCTGGATATACTCTATATTCCCCTTGGTCAGCAGGAAAAAATAGAGAATGGAGAGAGACCGTTAGAACATCAGTTGCGAAAGTTAATTACTATTTATTTGAAGAAGATGGTTCTTTACTTGCATCTGCAGTTAATCAAAATTATGCATGGTCGACTGTATCAACAATAACACACATCCGAGTAGTAGCCTCAGTTTATCGAAATACAAATGCCTATATCAGTTGGATTCGTGTAAGGAATTATGTCTCATCAGAACCTTCATGGGGTACACCTGGTGAAGAACATTTTTTTCCACTTGTTTACGAAGTATCAATTGATATCAAACCAGGTAGTTATCCAAATAGTATAAATCCTAAATCAAATGGAAAGATACCAGTTGCTATACTGACCACTGAAGATTTTGATGCAAGCCAAGTTGCTCCAAACTCAATTAATTTTCTAGATGCTGTTCCTAGTATGTGGTCTATGGATGATGTTGATAAAGATGGGGATATTGATATGATTCTTCATTTTAAAATAAATGAATTAAACTTTAGTCAACTTGTTGATGAGGGTGGTGAATACCTATATGCTTATCTATCTGGTGAAACAATTGATGATGAAACATTCTTTGGAAAAGATACAGTAAATCTAATACAGGAGCGTTCTAATTCTATCCTTAGTTGGATTATTGAGCATCTCCCTATACTTGAACAATTTTTACACCGCTTTCCTTTCTTTGAAAAAATAATACGCCAAATACTATAAAATAAAATCTGTTAATCAGCCTCTTAATTGCTTCAACAACTGTAGTTCTTCGTTAGTAAGATATTTCATTTCCAATTCAAAATTT
>JAEORJ010000307.1 GCA_016840945.1 Candidatus Gerdarchaeota archaeon | reverse complement strand
TTTTTCAGGGATTTTTTATGATTAGTTATTTATTGCTTAAAAAAGTGACTTATTTTTTGTTAACTATATTTTCATTGTTATCAATAAACATGTTATTTTCAACTGAAACACTAGCTAATCTTCAAGCTAATACCTCATATACCAACTCGTTAACTATAGACTTTAGTACCTATTTTGGTGGTCAGTTAGGGGAAGAAGTAGGACGTAGCATAACTATTACTAAAGATAATAGCTTCTTAATCACAGGAGACACTAGTTCCAGTGATTTTCCGACCCTTAATGCTTATGATAGCTCTTTAGGTGGTAACAGTGATGGGATTATTGCTAAGTTTTCAAATACTGGGTCTCTTCTCTGGAGTACTTTCCTTGGTGGAAATGATAGCGATCACGGATATGCAATTGCAGTTGCTGGGGATGGCTGCAGCTATATTACAGGAGACACTAAGTCAAGTAATTTTCCAATAAAGGATGCTTTTGATAATACTTATGGTGGTAATTGGGATATTTTTATAGCTAAATTTTCAAAGAAAGGTTCCCTCCTTTGGAGCACCTATCTTGGTGGTAAAGAAATTGAATATTGTGGAGGGATTGCTGTTGCTAGTGATGGGAGCTGCTATGTTACGGGAGCTACTAAGTCCGATGATTTCCCCACCCTTAACGCTTATAACGACACTATAGGAGCTCTTGATGTTTATGTAACAAAATTCTCTGCTGATGGAGAGCTTCTCTGGAGCACTTATCTTGGTGGGGATCTTAATGATGGCGGAAATAGTATTGCTGTTGGAAAGGATGGGAGTTGTTATGTCACTGGCTGGACCCATTCAATTGATTTTCCAACTCTCAATGCTTTTGATAGCACTTCGAATGGTTTTATGGATGGTTTTGTGAGTAAATTTTCATCTAATGGCGACCTCCTTTGGAGTACTTACCTTGGAGGGGATTACTGGGACGAACCCCGGGATATCGCTGTTAGTAGTGAAGGCAGCTGTTATATCACTGGTTTTACCAGTTCTAGTGAATTTCCCACAAAGGATGCTTTTGATAATTCTCCCAATGGTAATGACGATGCCTTTGTCACCAAATTCTCTCCTACAGGAGAGCTACTATGGAGTACTTATTTGGGAGGTTCTGAGCAAGAATGGGGGTATGGGATTGCTATTGCTAACGATGATAACTGTTGTGTTACTGGAGAGACTAGTTCAATCAACTTTCCTATACTTCAAGCATTTAACAGTACTATTGGTAGTAGCCAAGATATTTTTGTTTCGAAATTTGCTACTAATGGTTCTCTTCTCTGGAGCAGCTTCTTAGGGGGTGATAGTTATGAGACAGGATTTGGCATTGCTTCTATAGGTAATGATTATTATATTACAGGCCGTACTAAATCTAGTGATTTTCCTACCTTTAATGCCTTTAGTAATACTTTAGGTGGACTTGGTGATGCTTTTGTGACCAAAATTATTGAACCAACTAATCCAAAATACGGTTACTTCGCTTTTCTGGTGGTCATTCCTGTAATAGTTATTCCAATCATTATTATCGTCAAACGTAAACGATAAGAGTTGTTGTGAAAACTCAAACTATTTGATTTTTTTGCTTCTTATTTCCTTATAGACCTATTTTTTAGTTAATTAATCCCTTAAAAAAGCATAAGTTTTTTTATGAGGTCATCTCTCTCATCATAAGAAGAAAGTTCGAATAATAGTACTATTAATATAGTATATAATTGAATTTCAAGTCAATACTACTTGGTGTTTAAATTGGTATTAAGTAAATTAGGTTCGTCCATCACTCAAGCTCTTAAAAAATTAGTTGGAGCTGGTAGAGTAGATGCTGCTCTCGTTCGTGAGCTTAAAAATGAGTTAATTAAGGCTTTACTTGAAGCTGATGTTAAACTCGAGATTGCTTTAGAGCTTGCAGAGATAGTTGAAAAACGAGCCTTGAAAGAGGAGTTACCTCCTGGTATCCCTCGTCAAAAACATGTTGTTTCCATCGTTCATGATGAATTAGTTAAAGTGCTTGGTGGAAAAGCTCAGAAATTAAAAATAGAACCAGGACAAGTAAATGTTCTACTCTTTGTTGGTATTCAAGGTTCTGGTAAAACAACAGTGGTTGGTAAATTAGCAAATTGGTTAAATAAACGTGGTATGAAGCCAGCTATGGTTTGTGCTGATTCTGATCGACCTGGTGCTTATGAGCAATTGAAGCAACTTGGTGATAGTGTTCATGTTCCAGTTTATGGTAACCCTAATGAAAAGAATGCTGTAAAATTAGCTAGGGATGGTATTACTAATTTTGAAAAAACTCACGAAGTAATCCTTGTTGATACTGCCGGTCGTCATAAGGAAGAGACTGGTATGCTTAGAGAGATGGCTAAAATAGCTAAGCAAATTAAACCAGATGAAATTGTACTCGTTTTAGATGGCACCCTTGGACAACAAGCATACGAACAAGCATTAGCTTTTGCTCAAGCTACTGATATTGGTAGCATTATTGTTACAAAATTAGATGGTTCAGCAAAAGGTGGTGGTGCTATTAGTGCATGCGCTGCTACTAAAGCTCCAATAAAATTCATTGGTGTGGGTGAAAAAGTTGATGATCTTGAGAGATTTGATCCTACTGGTTTTGTAGGCAGACTTCTTAATCTGGGTGATATAGAATCCCTCATAGAAACTGTTAAAGCTGCTCAAATAGAACCCGATGAAGAAATGGCTAAAGCAATGTTATCTGGTAAATTTACTTTAAGAGACATGTATGCTCAAATGCAAAATATTGGGAAAATGGGTTCTATTTCTAAAGTTCTTTCCTTCCTACCAGGTTTTTCAACTGGTTTACCTGAAGGATTAGAAGATACTTCTGAAGAAAATGTGAAAAAGTTCATGTGTATTTTAGAATCTATGACTGCTGAAGAATTAGATGAACCTGCTGTTATCAAGAGTACCCGCATTCAACGTATAGCCCGAGGTTCAGGAACTGATCCAAAGGAAATCAAGCAATTACTTACTCAATTCAATCAAATGAAAAAGATGATGAAAGGTATGAAGAAAGGCATGGGTAGACGGGGTGGAAAAATGCCAAATATCGGTGATTTAGCTGCTATGCAAGGTGGTGGAAAACAACCAAAAATCACACGTGGAAGGCAACGTTAGATTATGAATGTTAATTCATAATCTTCTTTTTACTAGGTTGTAAAATTATGAAAAGAATTTTCTCCTTCGTAATACCCTCATTGAACTATTCAAAAAATGATTTGAATATTCCAAGCTCACCTAATCGATTAATAATTGGCACATTATCAAGGATGGTTACTAATGCTATTTTTCTTTCTCATGCTTTACGTGATAATTTAATAATTAGAATCCTAGTTTTAGAACCAGTTCCACATCTCTATCATATTAGCAATGAGAAAATTAGATATCTTGGCCCTGGTTTGAGGAGTTTAGCTTCAATATTATTAAAAGCTGAAAAATATCTCCTTGAGAATGATAAATTAGCCCATAATTGGTTGGAGCCAAATCCAGGACTTTTTGTAATAAAAAATTATGATATCTATTTTGATTTAGCTAAAGATATTGAAGAACCAATGATTTGTATAAATATTGAAAATAAAACCTATGAAAAACAGCAGACGCAAAAAGAAAAAGATTATCTAATTTTAAAAAATTACTCATTATCAGACATCGAATATTATTTGAAAACCATTAAAGGGAAATGGAATACTATTTTGATCATTTTATCAATGTTGGATAGTCCATTAAATTATGTTGATTATTTCAAAGAGGATTCTGAAAATAATATAGTAATTCAGCTAAAAGATGAAATCTCCAATCCGAAAATAGTTTCTATTATGAATTTAATACTAGATGATATAGAATAAAAAAAGAGAATTATGGTTTTCTTGTGAATAACCTATATTTCTCATCTATGTTTGTTAATTCTTTCATGATTCTAGCTACGATTAATTTCTTTGGATCTGAAACTTTTGTACGATTAGCTATATCTTGAAATGAAGTAAAATTAACTCTTTTACGTTCATCTAATAGATTTTCCAAATGGGTGGTTCCTATACCTGGAAGTAATTTGAATGAATGCATTCTTGAAGTTACTAATGAAGCTTTATTGAACCAATTAACAAATCTAAATTCTTGATTAGTGACAATTTCTGTTATACAATCCTCAAGTATATCTTCTGAAGCATTGGCTAAATCATCATACCCAATTCTTCGTTTAATTCGACTTATAACTCTTCTATTGTCCTTACCAATACCGATTTTCGTTATTGGTTTTACTGAGACTCCTCTCTTTGGACTAAGTTCTAATAATGTAAACCAAATTTCACCAACAGCTTGTATTACTGGCTCTCGTTGATTAAATGGATTTGGATCTGTTGGGCTTCCTTCAGGTAAATAAGCTAATGTCCAAGCATATTCTTCATATTTTCTTTGCTTGTCTATTTGTCCACCAGCTTGAGATTGATTTTGAGCTGGGGTTGATCTATTATTATAATTAGATTTGTCTTGATTTTCTCTTGGTTTATTGCTGTAAGAGCGATCTTTATTATATGTTTTTTCGGGCATTTTTACCCACTCAATTTTTACTTCAAATCCATTTTGTATAAGCTATCCTTATAGCTAATAATGATATTTCTAATTTATAGTCTTATGTTTTATCTCATAAAGATTTACTTTAACTAAAGTATTTCTTAATTTAAAATCTTCTCTCTCATCTATATACTAAGCTAGATAGTAATTTAAAATGAGATAGATGAAATAAATTACTACTGTATCAATGAAAGTTTTAAAGTTTCTCTGCAGTCGCTTCTAAAATCTTTTGAGCTTCTTCAGTAGAATAGACCCTAGTAGCATCTTGTAAGAATACTCTTAATTCATCGATAGTTGTTGGCATAAAGTTAATGATACTAATAGCTATTGATTCAGAAAGTTCAAAATCATCCATCAAAGTTTTTATCAATGTCCTGGCTACTCTGGAATTTATCTTTGAAGAGCTTTGCGCATGTTCTAAAGCAATTCTTTGTAGATAATTCAATTCACCAGCCTTCTTTCGTTTATTAAATATAGTAACAACTTCGGGGAGTGAAACTGGTTCTTTTTTGATGGTTTCTTTTGGCATTTCATTACACCTACGAGCTAAATGTACTATTAATTTATAGTATATATTTATTTCACTAGATAAACGTGTTCTGGACGAGCGATTATTTCTTTGGTCACATCGCCTGATTTTATTTTAATGACATAAGCTCTGCCACGAATTTCAGAGATTACACCAAATTTACCATGATATCGTCTGTGAGGCATGCCTTTTTGTATTGCTGGATCAATTTTAATAACAACTTGATCGCCAACTTTGTAATTGACTAATAGTCTTCCTAGAGGTTGCATACCTCGATCTCTTGGTGATTTTTTGAATAGTTTTCTTGTACTGTGTCTGTAACCTTTTGATTTTGGCATTATACATCACACACATTATTTTTTTTGGATTGTGATCCTTAATAAAACTCATTTTGTATGAGTACGACAAATTCGTAACTTTCTATTTATAAAACTTTACTTTATCTCGTTTCAAAAATAAAAATAAAAAAATAAGCAAAGCTATTCGCTTCACTTATTCAAAATTCGTACGATATCTTTTGCAACATCTAAAGTTGAGGATTCTCCACCAAGGTCATAGGTTTTTACTTTTCCTTCCTTAATGTTAATTTTAACTGCATCCTCAATTTTTGTGGCTATTTCTTTCTCACCTAACCAATCAAGCATAAGTTTAGCAGATAGAATTGCTGCAATAGGATTAACTTTGTATTGACCAGCATATTTAGGAGCGCTACCATGTGTTGGTTCAAATAATCCATAGTCATCTGATGTTGATGCTGAAGCAGCAAATCCAAGACCACCAACAAGTTGGGCAGTAACATCAGAAACAATGTCTCCAAACATATTAGTAGTTACAATAACACCAAAATCTTGTGGATTCTTAATGAGTTGCATACACATAGCATCAATATTTTGTTCCCAAACTTCTATTTCTGGATACTCCTTGGCAACTTCATATGCTACTCTTAAGAACATACCATCAGTTGCTCTTATAACATTAGCTTTATGTACTAAAGTTACAGTTGGATACTTGTATTCCTTTGCATATTCGAATCCTTTCTTTACAATTCGTCTACAACCTTCTTCAGTAAAGACTCTACATGAAACAGTTGTTTTGTTGGGATCATATTTTTTGAAAACTTCAACATCTTTGAGTTCATGTAAATCATAAAATTCAATTCCTGAATAAAGTCCCTCTGTGTTTTCTCGGAAAACAACTAAATCAAGGTCATCACGGAAGTTTAAAGGATTACCTTCAAAAGACTTACATGGTCGCATATTACTGTATAAATTAAAGACTTGTCGTAATCGTACAATTGGTGAACGATAACCTTCTACATTTGGTTTTGAAGTAATTGCTCCAAATAATGCTGCATCAGTTCCTTTCATCATATCGATTGTTCTATCTGGTAAAGCTTCTTTTTCTTTTTCCCAGAAAACCCAACCAATATCACCATGAATATATTCAGCATTGAAATCGGTACCTTCGTCTAGAACTATTTTAGCTGCTTCTAAAACATCGTTTCCAATTCCATCGCCAGGCATAAAAGCAATTTTATATTTTTTAGTCAAAGTTCATACCCTCAATAAATTTGGTTCTTTATTTGAGACAAATTACAAGCAATAAACTATTATCTTTTATTGTTTTCTATCATATTTATTAAATCAAATAATTCTCTTGAAAAATCTGCTATTACATACAAATTAATCTAAAAACCGCAAATAACCATATATCTCGTTCTAAAAAACCCAAGGTTTGTTTGAATGATTAATTACTCATTTTAGTTATTGCTCAAGAGGTTTAGATAAGTTGAAATAATATTGTCAGCTATAAGTTATATAGTAGGCAAAATTGCTCCTAGAATAACTAATTTATAATTGAATCCATGTTTGATTTACTATAAGTTTGTTAAAGAGTGAATTTACCTTGGAGGACAAAAGAATGTCTGATGTCGAGAAAGTAATACAAGATGATGAAATAGATGCAGAAACAGAGAGACTTGTCTATAGAATCACAGAAGGATTACAGCGACTAAACAGCATTGGTACAGTTCAATTTATTCAAATTGATCTCCCTCCATTACCTGATTCTATTAAAGTAGAACTCGCTAAGAATTTTGATTCTGCTTTAGAAGATGGCTTATATGTTAATCAAACCATTGTATTAGAACAAATGGAATCGGGGGATTCCTTTATGCGAATGCTAAATGCTATTCGTAAAATGTATCACATTGCTAAAATGGTTATGATTAATGAAATTCAAGCTGTTGTTAATATCGAATATAAAGGCGAAGCCATGGATATAATTGTAACATATGATCCAGCTGAACATGATATTAGCCTCATATCTGTGAGTCAAAAAGAGGATTTCTTTAAAATTCTAGAATATGTTCGATTCTTCTGGTTAAAGTCACGACCACGAATATAAATAGAATTTAATCCCTTTTTTTTAATTTTATATTGATATTTGCAATAAGATTCATAGATACCTACCTATTTAGATAAAACAAAAGCTTGTCCTAAATATCTAATTCTTAGGTAAGATAGCCATGACATTTAGTATTAATTTATCTAAAATTTTACCATTTGAAGTGGATTTATCAAAAAATAATGATAAACTAATCCTAAGAAAACAAGTCATGGAAGGGACAATTTCACTTGAAAGCATTATCCTTGATTTGAAATCTGCTTTTAATATCGATGAGATATTCTTTAAAAAATCCCAAACTAATGAAATTGAGGTTTTTTTAAATTTAAATAATTCTTCTGATATCAACATAGCGGAGATTAAGGATTTACTATTTGATATTATATCCAGTGAATTGCCGTTAACACTTTTCAATAATCAAACTAAAAAACCTCTTACTTATATTACACCAGAATTATTAGATATTCCATTAATAGGATCTATTTATTTTGGGGTTATTGATCGAGGAACAAATCTTTTACAAGTGAGATCAATTACTGGATGCCCGTTAAATTGCCCTTTCTGTAGTGTTGATGAAGGACCTGTATCAAAAAGTAAAGTTCGTGATTTTATAGTTGATGTGGATTATTTAGTTCAAACATATAATTATGTGGTTACAGAAAAGAAGCTCAAAAAAGCTGAAGCGCATCTTGATGCTCAAGGTGAACCTATGTCTTACCCCTATTTAGTCGAATTAGTTCAAAAATTGAATGAAAGTCCTAATACAAAAATTATCTCTATACAAACAAACGGTTGGTATCTCACAAAAAAGCTAATTGATGAACTAGCATCAGTAGGATTATCTCGAGTTAATTTATCTATTAACAGTTTGGATTTAAAACTAGCAAAACATCTTTCGGGTCGAGGTGATTATCCTCTGGAAAAAATATTGGAAAACGCTGAGTATATAATCAATTCGGGTATTTCATTATTAATCGCCCCCTTATGGATTCACGGATGGAATGATGAAGATATTAAGGATATTATCAAATTTTCATTAAAGATCAATTCAGAAAATTCTAAGTACCCTACTTTAGGTATTCAAAATTATCTTGTTCATCATGAAGGAAGAAATATTCCAAACACCAAACAAAAGAGTTTTACTGAGTTTTATGCAGAACTTCGGAAAATGGAAAAGGAATTGGGTGCGACACAATTAGTTCTAAAACAACAGATGTTTGATACTTTCAAATCAAAAATGATTGATTTAACAATGAAGCAAAATCAACTTGTTAAAGCTGAAGTAGTTTTGCCTGGGAGACTTGAAAATGAGTTTTTTGCTAAAGCTAATAATAGAATAATTCACATTTCACCAGCAAATAATCTTTCAATAGGAAAATCAGTTAAATTGCGAATAACAAGAAACCGTCATAATATTTACTTTGCTACATTAGCATAATGTGTTAAGTTATTGGAAATCTTAAGAGTGCAATCATTCCACCAAATTTTTCAACTTGCCTACCAGCTTGGTGGTTTTCACTCATAATTACTATTTGTCCACCTATATTTTGAACACTTTTCAATAATCTATCCAATGCTTTTCTTTTTTCTTTGTCACGTAATCTCAATTGATTATCAACTATCAATAATGTTTCAACCGCTCCATATTCAATCGCTTTTTGAATCATTTTTAACCCATAAGCAACAGTACCTGTATTTCTTCCCAATCTACTCATTACTTCTTCAAGAAATACTGCTTCTGAACTAGCTTGTTCTTCTTCAATAATGCGACCAAGAATGTTCTTGCTAATTATTTCACTTATAGCACTAGGTCCCCCACAACTTGCTGTTTCGAGAATTATTTTATCGATAGGTATTTTGGTGATATTCTTCTTTTCTTTAAGATAGCGATAATAATTATCTTTTGTAAAACCTGGTCCTGCAAGAACCATAACACTTGCATCAGTAACTTTTGAGGCTATTGCTTCTTCAATTGCAAAAGTTAATTTTGAGTAAAATTTTTGGATCATTTCAAGTCTTAGCTTTTCCTTAGTCCCTGATTTTTTAGGAATTCTTTCTTTAAAATTTACTAGTATTGAGCTTGAAAATGATGAAACTGCACCAATTGTTGCTTCTGAATCATCTATTGCAACTATTATTGCTTTTGCGCTTGCTGATTTTTTAACAGCATTTTCAATTCGATCAACATCTACTCTTGACCAGCTCTCCTTGTAAATGGTTATCATGGTTCCAACATCAACATTTATTGTGTGATAGGTTCCATAAGAGATTAAATCATCAGGACCTTCGGTTATTTTTCCTTTAATCCTAAGTCTGTTGGCAAATTCATGAAAATTAACATCTTCAACATCAATTGTGAGTATCATTGATACTCTTTCGCCTTTATCAGCTCGAGCATCTTCTTCATTAACTCTGATTCTTCTAAAAGTTCGGGCTTTAACTTTGTCATTAGGTAAAATAATGTTGTATAGAACATATAAATCATCAATTGTTTCAGGGATTAGTGTAACATACCCATTTGCATATTTTCGTGATTTTATGTTCAATCAAATTCACCAGCGTTTTTATTATGCAATAAAACACTTCAAATGGTATATATAATTACTTCTTAAACATAGATAAAAAAGTGAAAAATAGTGGTAAAATTAGAAACTATCAAGGATGGTTTCTACACGACCAGCAAAATCTTTCATCAATCGATAACGTAATGTTGATCGGGATGTTTCTTCTTTTATAAGAATAACAATTGAATTATTTGATTTGGTTTTGAAAACGAGAAAGAATCCTTGTTCTCCTTCAAGCATTACACCAATAGGATCGCCAATATCATAATGATTAGTAGTCATGCTAACTAATGAAAAGAATTCTCTAACATATGAACTAGTGAACTCGGTATCTACTTGAGCAGAAGACCATTTTAAAACTAACAACCCTGAAGGTTCAATAACAATAACTGATTCTACCCCGGGATTTAAGGCGTGTAATACATTGCATTCCTTTTCAAATTTCACATCAATCGATTGGCTCACAGCATATTCCTCTTTTACTAATCAAACAAAAATAATTGTTTTGTTTGAAGAATTATATATTTTACAAAATTGTTACTGTATATTACTTTTATCATCTAACTATTTTTTGTTAAAAATTGACAAAAATACATTTTAATTTAAAATAAAAATGGGAACAGGTAAAAAATCGAATAATTCCCCTTTAACCTAAAGTGTTAATATTATCTAAGATGTTTTTACCCACAACCGTCGCAACTACCGCAACTACTGCACATAGACATGCTTTTAACATATTCTTCATAACATTGTTTGTGGACAGTCAAAGTTTGATTGTCTGTGGTATAGACTTCGAGGGTATCGTCTCCATCAGATATTTCTTTGTTGCATAATATACATGTCATTTTAGATCACTAATTAAACTGATATAATTAAAACTCTAAAACATTATCACTTATAAATTAAAGCAAAAGTTGGGTAAAACTACAATAAATGAAGCCGAAATAAGAAAGTGGTCCAAGCTGGTATCGAAACGATACCAGCTATGGAGTGGTCCCCATAAATGCGATTTCCGTCCTTTTCCCCAAGAGATTCGACGGTTGATTTGCTTATTTACTGGGTAATATTACAAGCTTGATAAATTCATAATTTGAGTAACATCTCTATACTAAAAATAATTATTAACAATTATCCCCTAACATACGGTTTAGAAAAGAGCTGTTTAGAATCCTTCTTTTCCGATTTCGGGTCTCCTAACAATTTATTTTTTAATCGCTTTTTTCGTAAAAACGTTTAATAATAACAAAATTAATCCAAAATATGACATTTTAAAGATAATTTGCTATTCCGAAAAAAATCGGAAAATAGGACATTTTTCGCTATATTAATTAAAAAATGGGAAAAAAAATGTCGGAAACAACACAAAAAACACTAACTCAGCTTGAAAATTTGCTTTTTGATTGTGTAGAAGAGATTAGAAAATATAAATTAGTACCGCAATATTTGCCTGAAAGGGTGGAACCTGGTATTGCTGTTAATGTTGAAAATGAAACACAATGGAGTAAGTTTTTAGGTGAGACACTATTTATTAACCAAGAATTACTTAGGAATCCAAATTATAAACAACTTATTTTTTGGCGCGAAGCATTTCTATTTTTTGTACCTCGAGAAATGCGTGATGAATGGTGGATTCATGTTCTGGCTAATTTATTCCCCTTAAGTGTAAAAGTAAGTCATATTGTTTATGATGAATGGCGTATTCTCTTAGAAGAAGTGATTAATTTTCAATCTCAAATTACCAAAAAATGTCTCACAATTTTGAGTTCATCCGGTCCTTATGGATTACTTGAAGTAGTAAAACAAGCATTAATTCAAATTTATACAATCTCAGCTAATATACCAAAAATCGATCATAAAAGAATAGAAACTGTGACTAAATTAACACCACAGGAATTTGAATTAATATTAGATCAAGTATATAATCAATCTGTTTCTTTATCCGATAGTGATATCGACTTATTGAAAATAGCCCTGTTAAAGCAAACCGTTAAAGCCAAACAAATTTCTTCATTTACAGATCGCCATTATAATACAATAGCTAAATCAATTAAAAAATTACATGACTTGAATATTTTACAAAACAGGATTGAGTTAAATTACCCAAGTATTGGTTTGGAACAATTTGTAGCAGTAATTGATTGCACAAAAAAACAATCTGAATTTTATCTTGAGCCACCATTTCATCCATATATTATGGCTCAGAGAATGAATTGCCTAAATAGCTGTGTTATTACCCAATTTTATACAGGTCCTAATCGAAAAGATTTCTACGAACAACTAAAAGCTTATGGTGAATATTTAATTGAAAAAAACCATGCCTTTGATTTTAATCTTTTCAAGTTTAGTAATTCATATAGAAACTATAATTTTCGTTATTTTAATCCTAAAACAAAAACTCAACAAATAAATCTGTATGACATGGCTTTTGAAAGTGGGCTATTTGAAACAAATTCTGAAATATTACCCCCAATGGATCATTATGAAAGTGAAAATATTGTCATCCCCTCTAGAGTTAAATCAAATAAGGTTTTTGAATTAGAAGAATTAGATATCAATATAATTAATTTATTAATTCAATCAAATTACACTCAAAGACAATTACAGAAAAAACTGAAGTGTGATATGAATCAAATTGCAGATCGAATGAAATTTCTTTTTGATTATAAGATTTTATTTGAAAATATCCGTTTAAATTTACCTGATAGTGATGGTGAAATAGCAATTTATATTGAAGAAGATAAGCGATTGAAAAAAGCCATTCAAAATTACAAATCTTTAACTGAGAGAATTAAAACTTTTTGTTCTTTAATGCCTAATATTTATGTTGCTAATGTTAAGGGGTCATTTGATGGGATAATGTTTCATTCTTACATGCCACATTCAACATCTGTACAATTAGCTAATTTCTTTAATAAATTTCTATTTGATAGTAAAAATCTAAAAATAGTACTAGGTAAAGCTGCTTTTCAGAAAAATTCTATTGAATTTGATATTGAAAGGTGGAATAAAGGAAACTGGGTTTCATTATATGAGGATTTTGGCTTGTAATTATCTTTTCTTTTTTCTAATAGCCTTAGGAAGATATTCAATTGTTTTACCAGTAATTATTGTTCCTTCCTCTAATTCTATCGAAACGGGGTTCCCACACCTTTCAGGACAACCACGGTCACATCTTGGAGTCCACCAATTAAATAAGGTAGGGGCAACATCATTAACTAAATAAAACATCATTTTAGCCAATCTTCGGATTTCCCATTGTGCTCGGCTACAAATCCGGAAATTAAAGAAATTCCAGAGTGTTCTAGCATTCATAGAAACAATAATTGCGGTTTTGGTTGCATTTGGTAGGAAATATCTTGAATCTTCTAATTGAATTCCTAACTCATCCATTTTTTTCCTAACTCTAATTGTTTCCTCTAAAAACTCTTCAGCTAATTTTGTTGCTTCGGGATTTTCTAGAATTGAATCGGGAATAACTGCCCAATCTCGTCCTTTTGTTTCCAATGGATCAGAATATCTTTGACTTTCTTGTGAATAGGAGGCTATTCGATGTCTCACTAGCTGGTGACTTGTTACACGACTAATACCCGTAATTCTAAAAGTAAAATTAACATGTTCGGCAATTGATTCATGACCTGAATCAACAACTCGTTTTATAAGTCCTTCATTAATAGGGTCATTTAAAGAAACGTTTTTTTTACCGCGGCACATTTTAATTGCTACTTCAGCGATTTTTTCATTTGGGTGATTTAGTAATTCCACTTTCAACAGTAAAACACCTTTCTAGTTCTATTCACACATATTTTTCCTAAGTGACATCAATTCATAAATCTATTGCTGTTTTAGGTTTAACTTTTTACCAATAGAAGTTTATCCCTTTTAAAGTTCTTTGTAAATTTTCTTAACATTAATTTAATAGAACTAAATAAAATTAATTAGTACATCTGGTAGAAAAAAAAAGGTTATTTATCCTTAGTAAATCTGCTTGCAAGGTGCAATGCATCATTCTCACATTTATTTATGCATAATCCACAACCCAAACAAAGCTCTTTATATGTCACTAATTTAACTCCCTTTATTGTAAGCGCACCAAAGTGACAATTTTCAACACAACTGCCACAATTAATACAATTTTCTGGATTATGTTCAATAATATAATTACTTGGTAGCACTGCCCCACGAATATTATATTCAATAGCATTACGAAGCATAACACAACAACAAAGGCAGCAGTTACATATTACATAAACGAATTGATTCGTTGGAGCAGTTAATAATTGATGAACAAGTCCCAGTTTGTCTGCTTTTATCAATAGCTTTTCAATTTCATCATAATTGGCTTTTTTCAAAGGTATCTTTTTACCAAGTTCCTCAAGATGTTTAGCTGTACCAATGTGAATACAAGTCCATATTGGATTTTCACAATTTTGATATTTCGTACGACAATAACAATAACCAAGGCTAACAGATGGCATTCTTTTTACAAGTGCTAATATTTCATCAGTAGGAGCTAGAGTGGCTCTTCCTTCAATTTTGGCATTTAAAGGTATAATCTTACTTTTATAAAATAATGAGAAATATTTCATTAAAGTACTATAAGAACCCGGTTTTATCCGTTTATCAATAAAATAAATCAAATCTAATAATGGCACTTCAAACAATCCGAAAATAGATGCAATAGCAGTTCCTATTTTTGGATATTGGGATAAATAATTAATTAGATTATAGAACTGCTTTATCAAATTGTTCACATTTAAACATTAGTTGATTTTCATAGCAATATATTTACCAATCTTTATCCATAATCCAGAAATATTTTTCCTTGAAAAATTCAATTGATTTGTTAATTATTTGGTAAGCAGAATTTTTATCTTCCCAACCTTTTACCTCTGTTTTCTTACCTTTCTCTAATTTCTTATAATCTCTGAAAAATTCTTCAATCTCAATCAATTGATGTTTGGGTATCCAATCTAACCCAGTAGCTTCTGATACTCTAGGGTCATTTTGTGCTACTGCGATAATTTTATCATCGTCACCTTTTTCATCTTTCATGCGTAAAACACCAATAGGACGAGCTGAAACAATACAACCTGGGAAAGTCGATTCTGTAATTATTACCATAATATCTAAAGGATCATGATCATCACCTAAAGTTCTAGGTATAAAGCCATATGAAATAGGGAATACCACAGATGAATAAAGCACCCTATCAAGATAAATAGCCATGATTTCTTTATCAAATTCAAATTTATTTTTTGATCCTTGGGGAGTCTCAATGACAGCAAAAACAACTTCTGGTGGGTTAGGTCCAGGTTTTACATCAGTCCATAAATTGGTCATAATATACACCTATATTGAATTGAATTCTTACTGCAAGACAAATAAATCTTTTCGCTAATTAACTAACTTTGAGTGGAAATGAAGTGAGTTGATTCTTGCTTTTAATTAATTATTATATCAATGCCCAAATTTTCTAATGTTTTTTTAAGTCTGTTAATGTTTTTTCAAGTGCCATTAAAGCAATTGTAGCGAAATGGCTATTCGCACAATAACCCATATTACCTAATCGTAAAATTCTCCCACCAAGAACAGGTCCCCAAGCTCCAGCGATTAAAACACCATATCTTTTCCACATATGATTGATAATCTTGTCACCCACCAGTCCTTTGGGTATCTTGAATGCTGTAACTGTTGGTGAAATGCTATCCTTTGTTTTTGGATAAAGTTCTAATCCTAGCTCTTCAATTTTTTTAACAACAGCGTTAGATACTTGCTTATGACGTTTGAAAACACTCTCAAGGCCTTCTAATAATATTAACTCAAGACTCTTTCTAAATGAATATAAATTAGATATTGAATGAGTGTATGGAAGTTGTCTTTTCTCAATCCAAGATTTGGTCCAAATTGATAGATCTGAATAGAATGTAGGTATTGATTCTCGGTTGTTAATTACCTCTAATGCTTTTTCACTCAGACTTAGAAAAGCAATTCCAGGAGGTGCTGAGAGGCATTTTTGGCTTGCACCTAAATTTATATCAATTCCCCACTCATCTGTTTGAACATCAGTTCCAGCTATACTACTAACAGCATCCACTATTAGCACTGCATTACTCTTTTTACAAATCTTAGCTATTTCCTTCAATGGATTTAATGTTCCACTTGGTGTTTCACAGTGTACTAATGTTATTGCTGCAATGTCAGGATTTTTTTCAATAGCGATTTTTACTTGCTCAGGTGAAAGAATCTCGTTATAATCATTAGTTGTTACAGTAATGGGTTCTGCTTTGCAATCACTAACCATTCCTGCAAAACCATGTCCAAAAATACCGCTTGCTAACACCAAGACTTTATCATTCGGTTTAACAATACTGTTTAAAGTAGCATCTAAAGCTAACATTCCCTCTCCTGGTAAAACTAATACTTCATTTCTAGTTTTAATTATCTTTCCAGTAAGTTGACAGGTTTCTAAAAACCAGTTGGGAAAGTCAGGGTCCAAA
>JAEORJ010000306.1 GCA_016840945.1 Candidatus Gerdarchaeota archaeon | reverse complement strand
GTTGTTGATTGTTCATATTCTCCCACGGGAAAAATCACTCCAATTTTAATCAATGAGATTGGCGTTGAGATAATCGCATTAAATACTCATTATCGGCAACGGAGTGGAAAACCCATCCCTAGCATAAATACAATTAGAAATGTCGCAGATATAGTAAAAGCATCCAATAGCCATCTTGGTGTTTGTTTTGATATTGATGGATCAAGAATACTTCTAATCGATGAAAATGGATTGGAAATTAATTTTGAAGATATGTTGATGCTTTTTGTTACCTATGATGATCGGATCACTAAATCTAAATCAAATACCATTATTACTACACCCTCTCTTTCTCCAGTTGCGCGAAAATACATTGAAGAGAGTGGATACCCGATTAAGGAAGTAGATAATTATCCAGGGGAGATTTCAAGACAAATTAGGGAAGAAAGAGCTTGTTTTGCAGCTGCGGATACCTTAAAGTTTTATTTTCCCCAATTATCTCCAATAAGTGATGGTAATTTTATTTTAATAAAAATCCTTGAAATAATGAGTGTTCAAGAAGATCTTATCAGTTCACTTACAAGGGGTTTTCCAAAGGGTAAAAAAGTTAATAAAACCGTTCCTATATCACAGGATTTAGTAGAAAATATTCATGATCATTTAAGGGCCATGGCAGAGGCAAATGGATATAAATATCACGATATTTTAAACGAGATAAAAATAATAAGTGATGGAGTATGCGTCACTATAAAATCAGCATTATCTCGTAATTCTATACTTCTCTCTGGAGAATGCGAGGATATTAGTAAAGCTCAAAACTTAGTTAACACAATCGAAAAGTTAATAATTAATATGTAGATGTAATTTTATATAAGTATAATTTCATAATATATTAATATTAAAAAAATAAAATATAATCTCTGACCAATCATGAACGATATGGACATATTGTATATTGTAATGCTTGCGACTTTTTTCGTGATCTTTGGAGTTTTTTTATTCTTCGATCTCTTCAAAAGGAATGAAAAATATGCGTATCTGGCGTATCTCGTTGTTTTGCTTCCAATCAATTACTTATGGTATTTGACATCAATTAGTGATAGTATCTTTAGCGAAATAACCTCATTGACCGTATTTTTAATTTGGATTATTCTTCTGGATGTATGTTTATTGCGGGATTTGATATTCGTATATCGAAAATCAAAAGAATTTGATGATATCCTCTTATTTCTATTGTTTGGATTATTCGTTCAACTGATCATCTCCGCAATAATACCAAATTCCGTTGACGAACTTCAATTGGATACAGCGGAGCTCTGGGTGTTCTATTTACCAGATGTACATGACTCTAATATTAATTCAAGTGGAATACAAGTAGGTTTTCAAGCAGCAGCAACATTCATGGTTTTATTAGCTATAATACCCTTAATCTTAGATATAAAAGATGAAGAAATTTCTTTGCCTGTAAATGTCATAATTTCAACGATTTTCTATTTACCTTTTCTATATCTAGCATATATTTGGCTCCCAAGTGTTGCAATGTTTGCTATAGCTTTTATAATGAGCGTGGTTCTATTCATACTGCTGTTAATTATTACTAAAAGTAGTTAGGTCATCAAATAAAATTCTTATTTTTTTTCCATTATAATTTTAACTAATATTATATATACTTTCATTGATACATATCAATAATAATTCAAATTTTTAAATAAAAGGGAACATTAATGGCTAAAAAAACAGATTCAGCAACTAAGCAGGAGGATTTAGAACTCAAATCATCATTCGATTTAAAAGATCTTCCCGGAGTAGGAGATGTTACTTTAAAAAAACTGAGAGATGAGGGAATCCTTTCAATTAAAGCACTTGCAATTTCTCCTATTTCTATATTAATTGATGCGGGGATAGGAGAAAAAACTGCGGAAAAAGTAATTAAAGCAGCTCAAGAAATGGAAAAATTAGGATTTAAATCTGCGGATATAATTTGGGAAAAAAGAAAAAAAATAAACAGGATTCATACAGGAAGTATTAATCTTGACGAAGTTCTTGCAGGTGGAATTGAGCCCGGAGCCTTAACAGAACTATTTGGAGAGTTTAGAACGGGAAAGACACAATTGGCACACCAAATCTGCGTAAATGTTCAATTACCTTATGAAGAAGGAGGTCTTGAAGGTAATGCCTTATATATTGATACCGAGGGAACCTTTCGGCCTGAAAGAATTATCCAAATGGCTGAAGCAAAAGATTTAGATTTTAATAAAGTATTAAAAAATATCACAATCGGCAGAGCTTATAATAGTAATCATCAGGTTTTACTTGTTAAAGAAGCGCCAAAGATTATCGAAGATAAAAATATAAAATTAGTCGTAGTCGATTCAATCATAACCCATTTTCGAAGTGAATATATAGGACGCGGAACCTTAGCTACACGACAACAGGTATTAAATAGTCATATTCATGATTTATTGCGTCTCACTGAAATTTATGATGAATTAGCTGTTATTTATACAAATCAGGTATCTGCAAAGCCCGATGTATTTTATGGAAATCCCATAACACACACGGGAGGAAATATCATAGCTCATGGAGCAACTATTAGAATTTATTTGAGAAAAGGTAAAGGCGAGCAACGAGTCGCAAAAATTGTTGATGCTCCTAATTTACCTGAAGATGAAGCCATATTTACAATTAAAGAAGAAGGAATAGGGGATTAAATTATCTCAATTGCTTTTAAACGATAATGGGTATAAAGATGAAGACCTAATCCAATAATGTAAAATACTACTAAAAGAATAAATCCCAATGCAAAAAAAATCATAAAAAACATCATTATCGTGAAGAAAGCAACTTCTAATACTATCATTAAT
>JAEORJ010000305.1 GCA_016840945.1 Candidatus Gerdarchaeota archaeon | reverse complement strand
TTTTACTAGGTTCAGGGATTTCATCAATATGATTTAATATTTCAGCTAAAGATGTTTCTCGATGATTGAAATTTCTTATTAATGGCTTCAATAAAGAATAACCTCTTTCGACATTTGTTCGAATCATCTTTAAATCACCCACAGTATCTTTTTTCTTCTCGAGAGAATCGCCAATTACTAAACCTGATAGATTAGTTGGTATTTGGGTTAATTTTATTTCATCACCAAAATCAACGTGAATTATTCCACCAAAAATAGATGCGAGATGGTCCATCATTCCACCACTTTCTCCAAACTCCACTACCTCCGCTTCGAAAGCATATTGAGCAATTTCATATTTTGATAATTGAATATTAGCAAGATGAGCAAAAGTCATTATACTTGCAACAGATAATGCTGAGGAACTTGATAATCCTGCAGCAATAGGAATGGTTCCACTTACAGTAATATCAGCACCACTTTTTGGGATAATGCCTTTTCTAAATAGAATATTAAATGCACTACGTACATAATCACGAGAATTACTATAGGTAATTTTATCATTTAACAAAAAGGAATCTTTTAGATTTAAATCAAGATAATCAATAGTAAAAATGGTGTCATCTCGAGGTTTAACAGAGAACGTTATATAAAGGTCTAATGCTGCAGATATAACCTCTAAATGTAAGTAATCACTATGTTCACCTAATAAAAATACTCGTCCAGGAGCTTTTACAACAAAGGGAGTTAATTTTTCCATAAAATATCATTTTCAATCGATTTGATATATTTTATCTAAAAAATTAAAAATGAAAAGAGGTTGTAGAGTAAGTTTTAATCAACGACTACAGTACCATCTTCTCTAATTTCTACTCGCATATCTTTTTTAACATATTTTAAGAAATCATCACCAAGTCTATCTATCGTAATTATTCTTTTACCAACCCAAACATCAGCTAATATTACTCCTGCAGCTGCAAGTGAATCAATACTTTTTGAGAAAAGTAACGCTGTAGGGGCATTATTATTTTCAGCTAAACTCATAAGTGCTAATCCTCCAGTAGTGGACCCACTTGTTTGTGGCAAACAAATAATTTTCTTTGTTAAATCTTTCTTAAATAAAGCTGGATTATCTTGATCCCCACCTAAAGCTTTCTTTTTCTTAAAAACAATAGTATTCTTGTAAGTAGCTAAGGTGTTTAGAGGTTTTTGTGAAACAATCGCTTTACCAATCGCTTTACCTGGAAAAATTACTCTTCCTTTAAATTCTTTAGTCATTTTTCTTACCTCCAAAATTAAATTACCTCATCCAAAATTTCTTCATCAGGATAAAATCTTGCAGTTGAATAAACCCTTAACTTTGTTGAATTAGTTATCACAGGTTTTTTCTCAGTTAGGGGATTGCTCATATAGGCTAATGGACAGACAGAGGTTAGTTTCGTGCCTGTAGCTTTTAATTCATTGAATGCTTTTGAATCTTCTTTAAATTTCATAACAACTGCTGGTGCAGCACAAAGTATGGTTTGTACCTTAACTTTTTTAGTACCCGAAGATTCGAGTTTTTGTTTGATTTTTTCCTTCCAAAGATAAAGTTGTTCCAGCGTGAAATGAGGACAACCCATTATACACACTTTTGGTTTGGCACTATCATCCTTCCAAAGAACTGGAAATTCTTCTTGAGCCTTCTCTAATAACTGATCAGTTATAGCAAATATTTGATATTTTTCAGATAAAAGTGTCTCACCAAATTCCTTTGCCTCGGGAGTTATGTTATCAACATGATATAATCCTACTGCTCCACTTGAAGCACTTGCTGCACCCATGTCTTTAAGATAAGCTCTTATTGCTTGTTCATTTTCCAGAAGGAGATATTTATCCAATCCTTTGATATAAGGCACATCTTCAATAACTTTATCACCAATAACACTACCAAGCACATGTGGATTTGGCAATGTTTTAGTTTTTAATTCAATCAACCATTTAGCTTTTCTACCTTCATCTGTCAACAAACCAAAATAAGGTGTTTTCCCTAAAATACTGCTAAAAATATCTATTACAACTGAATTGCGATTAGTTCTAGCTCCAAGTACAGAATTAGCATAAACAACTGCTGATGATTCTGACCAAGCTAAAATATCACCTTTTTTAGGTTGATTGCCAACTTCATCTAAATAGCAAGTGCATGAAAACGCTTGTTTGTCTTTTAGTCCCAATTTCAATAAACGTTCTTCATATGGTTCTTGAGCATAAATTAGCTTTGTGACTATTTTTTCAAGAAGAGGATATTTGATATTTTTAAAATCATAAGCACGAGGATTTGCAGTAAAAGGTTCTTCTGAATGGAGATCCTCACTGATCAATTCATCGAGTAATCTATAATATGGTTTCAAAAAAGAAGCACCAACAGCCATCGCAGTGTGTTGGGAACCAACTATTGGTATGAGTTTTTTTGCTTCAAATATCTCACCATAAAGCACCACAGACTCCATTACTTTTTGTAAAGCAGAGCCTTTATCGCCATTTAGAATTGCTATTTCATCCTTTGTTAAATTAATCTTTAATTTACTTGTATCTAACATTGAATCCCTCAAATAGCTTAATTAATCTCCTGTTTACTAATAAAGTAAGAATTAGTAGAATATTCATTCTACTAACTATAAATTTTATCTAAAATCATTCTGTTTTTGGTTTAGTTTTTCTTTCTCTACGTTTTTCAAAACCAAATTTTGCTGCTTGAAACATTCCAAAAATGATTGTCATGTAAGCAAATCCTACTCCAAATGCTTGCCAATTAACAAATCCTCCTTCTAATCCAAGATTAGCAAAATACTCGCCAAAGGAAATAAAAGGTTCAAGGATTTTATATGATACCTTAGGAGTTCCTATTGAGTGATCTTTTGATCCATGATAATCATAAATTATTTCGGTGTTTCTCAAAAATAATTCCTTCATTACTCCTGCAGCAGTAAAATTATCCGCTTTCATTAATGTCCAACCTGAAACATCCATTGGTCGATGCATATCTGTACCAGTAATTTTACCAAAACCGCCAGTATTATTACACCAAGCATCAGAGTCGTAATCATAGACATCTTCATTCACTAATTCAATATAGTCAACACCCCATGCTAACAATTGTGCTTTTGTAGGATGAGTGGGCATTCGTGGCAAACTCCATGGTATGTGATTGACTATAACAATTCCTCCTTGAGCATGAGCAGCATCAATTGCTTCTTGTATTTCTTCATCTGAGGGATTATTGGTAACAGGAATCATTTCAGTAATTCCTAAAAAATTCATATGGATTCTACTCGAGGTATATTCCATTCCTGGAATCAAGATAATTTGCCCGGCATATTTTGTAGCCATAGTATTAAATTCATCAGGATCCAGCATTTTATTGTGATCCGAGATTGTTATTGTATTAAAACCATGGGCTATGTGCCATAAGATATTATGTTCAACAGATAGTATTCCATCCGAATAAAAAGTATGGCTATGATGATCATAGATAATATTGAATTCTGTTTCATTATAGTCTGGACTATAACTCCAATCAAAACTTGTATCTGTATAAGAATATTCAGCTGGTCTATAATTAGCCGCTAAAACTCCAACACCAACAAGAAGGATATACCCAACAACTAATATAGCAAATTTAATTGTAATCATCAACAATCGTTTTCTTGCTGTCATAATTACCAAACCGTATTTAATTATTTTTTTTAAAAATGACATTATTATATCTAAACGAGTTTTTAGTTCTTTTTATAGAAAATCTAAGATGTACATATGAATTTATACTATATTAGAAGGATGAACCTATGAGTCAACAGGATGAGAATAAACCAATTTATAATTTGCAAAATTATACTGAGAAAAAACAAGAGGTTGAAAGAAATCCTGACGATATTTTAACTTGGAAGAAATCAAATATCACCTCTTATCTTAGAGGTGTTTTTGATGGTCGGGGAAATGTCTATTATAGTGAGAATAATGAACACATTCTATCTATACAACATACATCAATTGAAAGACTTGAGGTTTATCAAAAAGCTTTGCAAATGCTCAGTATAAATTCATTCTTGTATTATCCCCAATTAGAATCTGAATCATCAGAATTATTTATCGTAGGAAAAACAAATGTCCTTAAATTTAAGGAAAAAATTGGCTATGATAATCACGAAGAAGCAGATATTTTTTACAATTATTGGAAGAAACTAGATTGGGAAGATTGATTAACAAATAATTTTTTAAATTTTCAATTAAATTATCCCATTATGAATGAAGCAGATTCTTTGGTAATAAAATATGTAAATAAGGAAATCAACAAGGGGAAAACAATAATTTACGTACCAATCAATATGTTTTCGCAAATGTCAGATGAAGGATTGCTTGCGTTAAAAGATCTAACATCAGCGAATAATGTTAAAGTAATTGCTGAGAAATAATTTTTTATAAAAAATAAAAAAAGAAGAAATTAAATTTTTCTCCTTTTGAGTAAACGAATAGTAACTAAAACAACTGATAAGCTTACTGTGATTATCATTATTCCTGCAAAAGCAATTGAATTTGAGGGACTAGGATGAGGTGTCCATGTAGTTGTTGGAGTGGGGATTTCTGTCGTATTCCATCCTGCTAAAGTGGCCCATAACCACCAAGCAGCATAAGCTTTCATATTAGCGTTCAATGGTTGACTGTGTGCGGAACCACAACTATACCATTCATCAGGATGATCATCTTGCCAATCAATAGCCCAGTTAGCATCTTGATAAGTATCATTGTCCGAATCATAATCGCAATTATCTGTACAATATTTATCTCCATAATAATTATTATCAGGATCATATGATTCAATATCAGCAAAGTCAAAGAGGATTTTATTATTATCCCTACAATAAGCTCGGATTTGTTCATTTCTGATATGAAGATTACCTTCTAAACCAGAACCATCAGTATGACCTGTCATGTATACAAAATGAACACTGGGATAATCTATCTCGAGTTGATTCATTTGACTAAGATAGAGATTAATGTTTGATTCAGATGCATCAGAAACTTCACCACACCAAGACCACATAACAACATTTACATCATCGTTAGCAACATCATCAAGATAATCTTCTGTTAAAGAAGCCCATGTTGTGAAATCTGGATTTCCTAAATCATATCCTCCAGCAAAGTACTCATCAATATCTACAGCTCCATCTAAACCACCTTCATTCCAATCATATAATCCACTTGTACCTCCAAGGGATTCTTTGAAATCAGGCAAATCTGACATACCATCTGTTATTTGACTTCCATGAGAAGTATGGTCATAAGCGATATGAAGTAAATTCTTCGCGTTAGTGATATTTACATCATCAATCATATCAAGTCTAACGTAGTTTACCACTCGATGATCAGCAATGATTGGGATTCCCAAACCATCTACATCTAATTCTGCTTTAATTTCAACTTTAAAATGAATGGGGATAGAAGCTAAACTTAAACATAGAATCATTACCCCAATAAGGTATTTTTTACTCATAGCAATCAACCCAAAAAAGTACTAATAGACCATTGAATCTTTTACTACATAAAGCTATTTTAATACCCATTAGTAAACAAGGGAAAAACCAATAAAATAACTAATACTTGTCGTTTTTTTACCCAGAAAAAACTCCAGTTACTTTTAAAATATCTAATGAACTATTATTTTTTGATTATAATGAGGAAAGTGAGTAAATTTATTGGATTTTTATTACTCGTTTTATGTTTGTCCACTTTATCTGCTACAAGTAGTATAAGCAGTAAAGCTAAACCAGAGAAAATTGAAATTAATATAACTAATATTATATTCCCCCATTCTTATCAATTAATAGAAAGTGTTAATTATTCTTCATTTCTCTTTATGGTTGATTTTCTTGTAACAAATCCAAATGAGGAAGACATAACTTTATCGTTTGATAATATTGGTCCAATCTATTTAGTGAACATTACCTATCAATTAGAAAATAGTAGTATTGTTTTCAATAGCTATCGAGATATAGTATTAGTACCCACATTAACAGAATATGTAGTAAAAAGCGGAACAACAGAAAATTCAACCTTCCTATATTTAATAACAGAAGATCTGTCAATAACCAAATTACCTGAAGGTGAATACATTCTGTTCGTTTGTTTTAGAGAATTAGGAGAAACTAATTTAATTTCAGTAAGAGCCAGAGTAATAATAGAAGGCTATTATACCCACTATGAATATAATTATAGTGTGCCGGCTGGTTTTAGTATCATTGATTGTATGATAATCACTGTTGCCTTTTCATTAATTGGTGGTTACTTTTTCTTCAAAAAGAAACGTCAGTAATTGAGTTTCTTTTTTATTTTTTTGCTTCTTTAAAAACTGGTACTATACTTTCTATAGGGATTTCTTGTAAACAATGTGGACAAGCACCATTAACTTTCACCCATTCTTGTAAGTGTGCTAAATGTGCTTTGTATTCACACAAACTACATTTACCGACATCATCATCAAAAGAAATAGGTAATTTACAAACACTACATCTTTCAATCTCTTTACCACAATCTTTACAAAATTCTGATTCCTTCTCAAGTGGATAACCACAATAATAACAAGTATAATATTTCAATCCTGTTAAGCTTTCAGTAATGGTTTTTAAAGCTGCTTCAGCTTCTTTTGATTCAGTTTTCAAGAATTCAGGAATGATTACATATCCTTTATCTATTTTAAATTCAAAAGAGTCTGGTAAATCGATCAGCCATTCTTGTAGTGCTATGGTATTTTCAAATTCAAGCAATTGAGCGAGTTCATTCAAAGAAATAGAATTATATCTTTTTATTATACTACTCAAATCTTTCATTTTTTCTTCAGGTGATTTGTCATAAGTAACAGCTAATCCCATAGTTGGTATAGTTGTTGCATTTGAATAATTATATGGTTGGTTTTGAATTTTTCTAACTTCTCGATTTAATTCCCTAAAGCTAAATGGTCTATGGATTTTTTTCGCTGCAAAATAAATTCCTGTTGTTAATAATGAAAGAAGAATAGGTGGTAATAGGAATCCAAGTAATTTTCCAATATTAATGAAATCATCAGGAGTTGCGGAACTTAAATCACCATCTTCTATTATTATAGAATAAAATCCAAAACCCTTTACAGCTTTTGCGATAATGTAATAGGTATCTGTTTTTTCAGCAGTAAAAACTAACATTTCAATTGTGCTTACTTCTGATTCAACCACTAAACCTTTTACCATAAATGGTCCAGAATATACACTTAATTGCCCAACGATACTTCCTGTGCTTTTGGAAAATATTACGGTATATGTACTGCCTTCAGAAACTTCAACCTCAAATTTACGAGAATCAAACATTGAACCACTTATAGGTATATTAATTTTCAGTTCATGAATCCCAGCAAGTGGAACTGTATATGTTATTGTAAATAAAATTGGTATAAGAATACTCAAACTAATTACTAATATAATCAAACCTTTGTTTTTCATTAATCTCCCATGTAAGAATTATTGGTGTAATATAAAAATATTCACTTATTGAAATCAGAAAGAAACACCAATATTTTTTGGAAGGAAGAAAAAGAGCCTAAACTCATTTAGAACTAGCTGCAATGGGTATAAGCTCTTTTTTCTTTTCTACATTTGTTTCGGTTACTTGATCTTCAATCAATTCTTGATCTATTTTCTTTATTGACATATCAAATTTATTTGTATAATCTGAACATCTCAAGGAAGGTTTAGTTAGGAAAAATATGAATGATATTATAACTAGTACCAAGCAAATTCCTGAACTTATCAATAAAATGATCATCGGTGATAATAAATTGGCAATCAATGTTAAAATGACAAATCCAATGACATTTGCTGAAGAAGTAAACATAAAACTAAAAGATGTTGCTCGCCCTAATTTTTCATGGGGAATTTTCTCTTGACGTAATGTAAAGGAAGGAATATTTGCCCCTCCATTAACAAATCCAAATGGAATTGTTACAACAAATAACATAATCCAAGGATTACGTACAAATGAAAAAAGTGCTAAACCTATTGCTTCTGCAAATATGACTATATTAATAACGATCAATTTACGATTTATTTTCCCAAGTTTCATTATTACTAGTGAAGTTATAACTCCTATTATTGACATAACAGCAACTACAGCACCATACCACGTGGCATTCATTTCCATTTCCCCTTGTAAAACGACATTAAACATGCCATTAACAAAAGAAGTTCCAAAATTAAAGACAGTATAGACAATTGAAACATAGAGAACTTTAGGTATGGAACGAATGGTATTAAATCCAATTTTCAAATCCTCTTTAATTCGTTTAACCTCATCTTTGAAAGTTTTTACTTCTTTCTCTTTTACGGGTGGTTGTTTTCCTTTTGATATTAGTAAAAGACAAACAATTGATCCTAAACTAGCAATTCCGATACCGATAGTAAAACTAAGTAGATAACTTACAGTAATGATCATTCCCGCAAGAATAGGACCAATGACATTTGCTATTTGAGAAACTGTTGAATTAAATGAATTTGCAATTAGTAGATTCTTCTTCTCAACAATGAATTTTGAATAAGTGCTAACAGTAAGAGTATTCAAAGTAAAGACTAAATTGTTGGTGAAAAGTAAGGTGTATATGGGCCAAATAAAATGGATGTATTTAATTTCTGTAATTCTTATAATTACTCCTTCGTGTAGAAATTCATAGTAAATATTGGTTTGAACTAATCTGTCCATAAATAAATAGAAAACTAGATAGCCAACAAAAAGGATTGCTCTTAAGAGGGTTGTAATGAAGATTAATTTTCTTTGATCAAATCTGTCTACAATAATACCTGCAAAGGTTACTAAAAGGACCGTAGGTAAAGCACCTAAAATACCCATTAAAGCCATGAGTGATGCATTTTGAGTTGTATCATAAATCAAGTATGACAAAGTCATTCCTATTAAAATAGATGCAATTAGATTGAGTATTTGCCCCCCAAAAACTAACATATATGATTTATTTGTAAGTATGTTTTTTATTGATGGTTTATCATCTTCAATAATCGCTTTTTCTTTTAAGATTAAACTTTCTTCTTCTACAACCATTACCATTGTAATCATCTCAAGGAGTAAATCACAATTTAATAATGGTAAATTGCTTAAAAAGAGCGATTCACTTTTTGAAGTCTCTATTTGAGGTCACAAGATGTGACTTAAATACAAAATATTTGAGCAAAAATCAACCTCAAGGTTAAATCTAACTAATTTATTACTTCTTTTTCTT